>JANXCF010000003.1:0-300000 GCA_025059995.1 Leptospiraceae bacterium | reverse complement strand
TGATCAAAATCTTTTGATTGGAAGGAGCTTCGATTTCGTTGAGTTCTTCATAGCTGGAATACAAATACGGGGTTTTGGCTTCGAACTCACCACCGCACGTATCAACTCTATGGTAAATGGGTTTGATTTGGTATTCATTTCTTAGAGCTCGGATTTTTTCTTCTTCTTGTTTTATAATTTGTAGGATTTCTCGGGATTTTTGGGGTTTTGTTTTGTTGGGATCTTGGATGATTTGATCAATCCTCGTTTTGTGTTTGATATAAGCTAATTGTCGATCCGAATATCCTTGTTCTTTGAATTTCTTTAGAATCTCTGGTGTGAAGTTTGAGGTTTTTAAATACTCATGAAGTTCTTGTTCGTTTTGCACCATTTCTTCAAATTGATATAAAAACCATGGGTCGATTTTAGAAAGTTCATAAATTCTTTCTACGGGAAAGCTGAGTTCTCCTGAGTGATGAAGTTCCATCGCAACTTTGATCAAAAAGATTCGATCTGGATTGGGTTTATGAAGATTTTCTACTAAGAAAGATTCTATAGTTCCTTTTTCTCTGTGTTCATGGATTTTGAAGAGCTCTTCTAAATTTCCATCACTTCCATAACCAAATCGTCCAATCTCCAAGGAACGACACGCTTTTTGGAAAGACTCAAGAAAGGTTCTACCGATTGCCATTGTTTCTCCAACGGACTTCATCATGCTTCCCAGAACACGTGGAGTTCCCGGAAATTTCTCAAAAGCAAATCGAGGCATTTTCGTAACTACATAATCAATCGTCGGTTCAAAACTTGCAGGTGTGACTTTCGTAATGTCATTTGGGATTTCGTCAAGAGTATAACCCACTGCAAGAAGAGCAGCAATCTTTGCGATGGGAAATCCCGTGGCTTTACTTGCCAGTGCCGATGAACGAGAAACTCGGGGATTCATTTCAATTACCACCATATCGCCATTCTTGGGATTCACAGCAAACTGGATATTGGACCCACCGGTTTCCACACCAATTTCACGAATGATCGCAATCGCAGCATCCCTCATTTTTTGGTATTGAACATCCGAAAGGGTTTGTTGGGGAGCAATGGTGATGGAATCTCCCGTATGAACTCCCATGGGGTCTAAATTTTCAATGCTACAAATGATAACGACATTATCTTTGGAATCCCTCATAACTTCTAACTCATATTCTTTCCATCCTAAGATGCTTTGTTCCACTAAGATTTGATGGGTTGGGGATTCATTTAAACCGTCTTTACAAATTTCAATGAACTCCTCATCCGTAAAAGCAATCCCACCACCTGTTCCTCCTAAGGTAAACGAAGGACGAATAATAAGAGGAAGTCCCAAACGGTTTTTGAATTCAATTGCTTGTTCTAAGGACTCACATAACTCGGATTCGGGAACCTTTAGTCCAATTCGTTTGATGGCTTCTTTGAATTTTTCGCGACTTTCAGCTTTTTCAATGGCTTCGGCATTCGCACCAATGAGTTTGATCCCTCGCTTTTGAATTTCTCCTCTACGCCACAAATCCATTACTAAATTAAGAGCTGTTTGTCCACCAACT
Source organism: Leptospiraceae bacterium (assembly GCA_025059995.1). Classification (NCBI taxonomy): domain Bacteria; kingdom Pseudomonadati; phylum Spirochaetota; class Leptospiria; order Leptospirales; family Leptospiraceae; species Leptospiraceae bacterium. The sequence goes on along the minus strand of JANXCF010000003.1, from coordinate 298,447 downwards.
GTGGGTAAGATGGCATCAGGTTTTTCTTTATCGATGATTTTTAATAATACCTCAGGAGTCATAGGTTCAATGTAAGTTACATCTGCCACATCGGGATCCGTCATGATGGTTGCAGGATTAGAATTCAGCAATATAGTTCGAAACCCTTCTTTTTTGAGAACCTTGCATGCTTGATTACCACTGTAATCAAACTCAACAGCTTGACCTATCACAATTGGACCACTTCCAGGAATGAGAATGCTTTTGATGTCGGTTCGCTTGGGCATGAGTTCATTTTTTTGTATTAAGCTTTTCAGTCTATTGGTAAATAAAAAACACAAGCAGAGTTTCTTCTAAAGACAAATTCCAAAAACAATTGATTATCATTCTTTTTTACAAATTTTGTTTCTATGAACTGGTTTTCTTTTTTGGGAATGGTCTTGTTAATCTTTGTGGCTTTTCTTCTTTCAGAAAACAAGAGAAAACAGAATTTGCGTTTAATCATTGGTGTTTTTCTTCTGGAGCTGCTTTTGGGTTTTTTGTTTTTACGTTTGGAGTGGGGGATATGGTTTTTTGATCTTATCAACAAAGGTGTTGTAAAGCTGGTTCAAATTTCCAATGAAGGATCAAGATTCCTTTTTGGGGTTTTAGCACTCCCGCCTGGCAGTGAAGGTTCATTAGGATTTATTTTGATTTTTCAAGCTTTACCATCGATTGTGTTTTTTTCGGCTTTGATTTCTGTTCTCTATTACTTGAATATCATGAAGTATCTGATTGAGTTTTTTTCTTTTGTTTTTTACAAACTCTTTCGGATCTCAGGGGCTGAGTCTTTGGTTGCCTCGAGCAATATCTTTGTTGGGATTGAGTCAATTTTGACTGTACGACCTTTGATTTCTTCCATGACTCGTTCGGAACTTGCAACCATATTAACAGCGGGGTTAAGCACAGTGGCTTCTAATGTTTTAGCAATCTATGTATTTACATTAGGGGGTGTTTTTCCTAAAATTGCGGGTCATTTAGTAGTGGCTTCAATTTTGTCAGCACCTGCAGCAATTTTGTTTTCGAAAATCCTTGTTCCTGAAGTAGAAACTCCTGTCACGTATGGTAAATTCATGAAGCTTTCCTATCCCAAAGAACAGTCCCTTGCCGAGGCGATTATTCAGGGTTCGAATACGGGCTTAAAGTTGATTTTTGGTATTGTAGCTCTACTTCTTTCGGTAATAGGTTTAGTAAAACTTGTGGATGAAATCATCATTGGGATTGTTCAAGCATTGGGGTTTGAAACACAAATTTCATTGCTATGGATATTTGGTTATCTTTTCTATCCTTTGGTATGGATGACGGGTGTTCCTTCAGAAGACATTTTGAAAGTTGCTATGCTTTTGGGGGAAAGACTCATCCTCACAGAAGTATATTCCTATAACCATTTAGCAGAACTTATGAAGAATCAAGCCATCCAACCTTTGAGTGCGTTCATAAGTTCTTATATTTTATGTGGATTTACCCATTTTGCATCCCTAGCCATTTTTCTCGGTGGTATTCAAATGATTGTGCCAGAAAAAACGAAAATCCTTGCTTCCATTTCTTGGAAGTCTCTATTAGCAGCGAATTTCGCAGGTCTTTTTACAGGAGCTGTGGCTGGATTTTATTATTCAGGAACAAGTTTGCTTTTTTGAGTAATTTATAACCATCATGCTATTTGATTAATTCTAAGAATTCTTTTTCGGTGACGATTCGGATGCCTAATTCTTTGGCTTTTTCGAGTTTACTTCCGGGCTGATCTCCTACCAATAAATGGGTAGTTTTTTTGTTTACGTTGTTGCTGATTTTCCCGCCTCTTTTTTGGATTTCTACTATGGCTTTTTCTCGAGGTTTGAAGTGTTCGAAACTCCCAGTTATGCACCAAGTTTGACCTAAAAAGATTTTTTCGTAGTTTTCATTTTCTTTTTTGGTGTTTTCCTCGAGTTGTAAATTATGGGAACGTAATTTTTCAATTCTTGCTAAAATTTTTGGATCTTGAAACTGCTTGATGATGGAGTCAGCTATTTCATCTCCAATACCTTTGATGGATGTTAAAATTTCTTTTGCATTGGGTTCTTTGACTAAGGCAATGATTTTATCAATCGAAGTAAAGCCATGATCCAATAAAAGTTCTGTTACATTGTTTCCAATGTCCTTTAAACCAAGAGAGGGCAGGACCACACGAAATGGCTTATTCTTAGATGCTTCAATACCATTCAAAATGATTTGGACTGATTTTTCACCGAAGTTATCAAGTTGTATGAGTTCTTTTTTGTATTTGGGTAATTCATAAATGTCTTCTATGTATCTTATAAACCCTTTTTTAAATAATGTTCGAATGGTTTTTTCTCCTAAGCCCGTGATATCCATTTGTTTTCTGCTACAAAAGTAAATTAGAGTTTCGATTAGTTTTTCTTCACATTCTGGGTTAGGGCAGAACCAGTCTACACCCTCTTTTTCTTTTCGTAATTCCGTTTTACATGATGGACAAACCTTGGGAAATTCAAACTCAGGACCTTCACCAGGATCAACCACTTCTTCAACTGCGGGGATAATATCACCGCGCTTACTTACCAGTACTTCTGAACCAATACGAATACCCAGATTTTTAATAAAGTCTTCATTATGTAAAGTTGCGTATGAGACTGTAGTTCCAGCTAATTTGATGGGCTTGAGCTTAGCTCTGGGAGTAACTCTTCCGGTTCTTCCCACAAAGGTTTCAATATCTAAAATTTTAGTTCTTCCGACTTCTGGTTCAAATTTATAAGCAATAGCCCAACGTGGGGAGTTTGCTGTATAGCCTAATTCTTCCCTCAAAATTCTATTGTTTACTTTGATCACTAAACCATCTACTGGAAAAGGAACTTCTTTTTCTTTTTTTTGAAATTCAGAAATGACTTTGGGAAGTTCATTTAATGAGCAAACGACATTGTCTTCAAAAACGGGAAATCCTAAGTTTTTCATGTAGAGTAAAACATCAGAGTCATACATAAAAGAGGGATGTTCAATATAACCATCAAAAGCTACCCAGCGGATAGGTCGCAATGCTACTTCTTTTGATTTTTTATGTTTCAAAGAGCCGCTGGTTAAATTTCTTGGGTTAGCATATAAACTACCATATTCTTCGTTAAATCTTTCAAAATCAGAATAGGTCATATAAGCTTCGCCACGAACTATCAGAGAAACTTTTTCTTTTAATTGAATGGGGATGGAACGAATGGTTTTGGCATTGCCCGTTACTTCATCGCCTACGTTTCCTGTTCCTCGAGTCACAGCATGTTGCAATATTCCATCAACGTAGTACAAAACAAGGGTAGCCCCATCCACTTTCCATTCTACGATAAAGGAATCTGATTCCGTTTTTTGTGCCCAACTTAGAGCTTCATTGGGGGTATATACGTTATTCAAGGAAAGAACGGGGATTTTGTGTTGGAACTTCGGAAATTCTTGATCCAAGTCCGAACCAATCAAATGGGTTGGTGAATCAGGTTGTGCAAACTCAGGAAATTGTTTTTCTAATTCTTCTAGTTCTTTGAGTTTCTCATCAAAGGTTTTGTTGGAAATTATGGGTCTGTTCTTGACGTAATACAGATGTTGATGGAATTTCAAAAAGTCCGTAAGTCTTTTTATGTAATCTCGAATTTCCTCGGGATTTTTGGTTTGTGGTGGTTTCGGAGGAACTTTGTAAAAATCCAAAAAAAGATCTTCTTCATAATAAAGTTTTTGCTTCTTCATAGAAACTGCCCAAAGGGTTTTTATTTTTTATCGGTTTTTTTGAACTTTGGGCAACTTCCTTTTTCTTTTAGGATATTACATTTTCCATACAAAATCAACGAATGATCTTTTAGTTCATAATTTAGTTTTTCAGCTATCTCCAACTGGACAATTTCGATATACTTATTAGTAAACTCTTCAATGTGTCCACAGTCTAAGCAAACAATGTGGTCATGATGTTCTTTAGTGTTAGTAAACTCATAATACTTTGAGTTCTGTCCAAAATCATGCTCAATCAACTGCCCACTCTCGACTAAAAGTGAAACCGTTCGATAAATAGTTGCACGTGAGATTTCATCACGTTTGTCTTTAAGTTGTTCTGTTAGTTCTTCAACTGTGAAGTGGGTATCTATATGAAAAATTTTTTCAGCAACTAATAGACGTTGGTTTGTTATCTTCAAGTTCTTTTTTTTCAAAAATTCAGAAAATTTTGTTAACTCTTTGTGAACTTCAACATTTCTTTTGCTAGACATCATATTCATGATAATCAATTCTTTTTTGATTGTAAATCATATTTTTTTATTGATTTCATAGATAGATTTTAATATGAAAAATATATCAGGGATAAAGGAGTTATGTCATCAAAAGAGAGAAATGAATTTAGGGAAAAACGAAAATACCCACGAGTTGATAAAATTTTTGAAGTGAATTATGAATTGTTAAATAGTCCAGATAGACATTTTGTCAGTTCCCAAAGTAAAGACATAAGTTTAGGAGGAATTAGTTTTCAAATCAATCAAGATATACCTATAGGAAGTTATATGTTAGTCAAGTTTTCTCTAAAAGAATTGAAAGGTGAGTTAAAAGCCATTGGTAGAGTAGTTCGTATATGGCTTGATGTTAATAATGAGCAAAAAGAAAGAAAGTATTGTGCTGTCAAATTTACGGCAATGGAACCAACAGATTATCAAATTTTGAATAGTTTGATACAATCTTATTTAGAAAACAAATCATAATCCTTTCAGTGATGGAGGAATATAGTAGGTTTTTTTGGCTGGGATTTGGATGATTCTGTTTTCTTCTAAGATATAAGCAGATAAAAATCGACCATAGACACAACCTGAGTCAAGACCAATCGTGTTCGAGCGAATTGTGAGTCCTTTTCTTGCCCAATGTCCATAAATTACTTTTTTTTTCCCTTTGTACTTCATATACCAAGGGATGCCGTAATGAGAATTTATAAAATGCTGATTGATTGCACGGATAAACAAAAAAATCGTCAGTGGGGTTTCTTGGAGTTCGTAATCTGGATGAAGCCCTGCATGGACGGCGATAAAATTTTCATCTTCTATCCAATATGGTCTTTGGCTCAACCAATCGTGAAGTTTCTTTCCGAGTTCGTTGTACAAAATCTGATATTTTTTTTCGGTTTGATATTCTTTCAAATATTCATATTCATGATTACCCATTAAAGACTCAAAACCATTTTCATAAACGTATTTTACTACACCAACTGGATCAGGACCACGATTGATTAAGTCTCCTACAAGAATCACTCTATCTTGTTTTTTAGGTTTGATTTTGTCTATCATGAGTTTGAGTTCATGTAGGCAACCATGCACATCCCCAATAAAGATTGTTCGCTTCATGATGATAAAGAATGGAATTTTTGGCTTGATACAATAACTTTTCTTAAAAACTCATGATAAAATTTTTCCGAAGCACCTAATTGGCTTGATACGAGTTTAATCATTTCCTCTCTTTTTGAATTGAGGGTGATTGGGTCTTTGAGTAGTTGTATCATGTGTTGGATAAGGCTTTTCCCGTTGGAATGGGAAAACAAAAACTGGTGTTTTTCGAGTAAAACTGCTGTAGGACTTGCATAAATTCTCGGACCTGTAAAGGGTATGGAACCACAAAAGGCTGGTTCTCCCGTGTTGTGTACTCGATGATGAAATGCACCACCCACATAGCAAATTTTACTTCTTGTATAAGCATATGCTAAAATCCCTAAAACATCCACAATCACAACCTGACTGGCTTGGTATTTTCTGAAAAATTCCTCATCACTAAAAACTACATAAGGAATTTGGTATTGATTAAGTCTTTCTTTGATTTCATGGATTCGTTTTTCTTGAACAAAATGAGGAAAAATCCAAACCTTTCTTTGAGTTTCTTTTATCAAATTGGATAAGTGTGGAAGTAGTTCTTCTTCGCATTTTGTATATGTAGAAGCCAGTATGATAATTTCTTGGTCGATTTGAAGTTTTTCTTCGAATTCTTTTTTTAGGCTTTGGTTTTGTAGTTTGTAATAAATGGTTTCATAACGAGTATCACCAGTGATTTTGATGTTTCCTGAGTAAAGTTTTTGGAAATGGATCAAATTCTCTTCATCAACAACTCCTATTCCATCTAAGTTCTCGTACAAAAAGCGAAAAAAACTTCGATTTCTGATTTTATAAGAATCCTTTTCAATTGCTGCTGAACACAAAAATGTGTAAGTATTTTTAAGTTTTAATGTTTTGAGTAAATTTGGAAAAACATCCCAAGTAAAAGTGATGAATGCTAAGACTTTATCATTTAGGAACTTCCATTGCCAAGGGAAATCGATAGGCAAATATGCCTTTTCATCAGAAGGTATCTTATCGAGATTCTTTACACTTTCACTAAAGACTGTAATAAGCACAGGGATTTGGGGATGAAGTTTTTTTATAAATCGAAATAATGCCAATGCTTGGTCTAATTCCCCTACAGAAGAAGCGTGTAACCACAAAATTTTTCTTTCTTTTTGTCGAGATAGAAAGTTCTTTATACGGGTCTTTCCTTCTTGTCGGTGTTGATGAAAAACTTTCACTTTAGGATGGATTCTAGCGAGAATTTGGTAAGTAGAAAAGGCAAGAGTGATAAGAAAATTATAGATCAATAATCCCATGACTTCAAATTTTTTGACTATTGATTAAAGAAAATTAGAATTGTTTTTTATTTATCAAAAATTATGATTCTGATTTTTGATTTAATGGATACCCTTATTCGTGATCCATTTTTCGAAAATTTCTATTTCAAGTTGAGTGATGAACAAAAGAAACATTGGAATCAAATTAAAGACCATCAAGTTTATAAACGATTCGAAGAAGGAAAACTTTTAGAAAATGAATACAAGAACTTATCATTTAAGGAGAATCCCAAAAAATATCAACTGCCTGATATTTCGAAAATGAAAAAGATCATGTTTCGACAAATTGAATTTCTCAAAAACACAAAAGAATTGTTCCATTTTATCCAAACGAACAAACAAAAATATTCTTTCGTTACAATCTTAGCATCAAATTATACGGTTTGGTATCATGAAATTTTTTCCGTTAAAAAGGAACTAGAAGAATGGTTTGATTATGTGTTTTTTTCTTGTGAAGTAGGAATCCGAAAGCCGGATCCAGATTTTTTTATCCTTATTCACGAAACGGTGATAAAAAAGTTAAATTTAGAAAAATATCATGAGGTTCTTTATTTTGATGATTGTAAAGAAAATTTGGATTCTGCATTGAGTTTATCTTTGGGATGGAGATGTATTTGGATTTCGGATAAAGAAAAATCTTCTGAAATTATTTTAAACGAAATCAAAAATAGAACCCACATTTGACGTAATGTAGGTTCTCTCTGATGAATATAACTGCTATGCTATGGTTATATCTTTGTTTAAATAAATATCTTGAATAGCATGGAGAAGTTCTATTCCTTCTTGCATAGGACGTTGGAAGGCTTTCCTTCCTGAAATAAGTCCCATGCCTCCAGCTCTTTTGTTGATGATGGCAGTTTTTACTGCTTCTTTTAGGTCTGTTTCTCCTTTGGATTCTCCTCCAGAATTGATGAGTCCGACCCTTCCCATGTAATTATTGATTACTTGGTATCGAGTCAAATCAATGGGATGATCTGAGGTTAATTCAGTGTAGACCTTATCATGAGTTCTACCGAATTTTAATGCTTTATAACCTCCATTGTTTGTTGGGAGTTTTTGTTTGATGATGTCAGCTTCGATGGTAGCACCCAAGTGATTTGCTTGTCCTGTCAAATCCGCTGCTAAATGATAATCTTTGTCTGCTTTAAAGGCATTATTTCGTAGATAACACCATAGAACTGTGACCATTCCCAATTCATGAGCATAAGAAAAAGCTTCACTAATTTCTTGAATTTGCCTTGTGGACTCTTCTGAGCCATAATAGATGGTAGCCCCTATAGCAACAGCACCTAAGTTCCAGGATTCTCGAACATGGGTAAATAAAACTTGATCGTATTTGTTGGGGTATGTGAGAAGCTCATTGTGATTAATTTTCACAATAAAGGGAATTTTGTGGGCATATTTTCTCGCCACAGCTCCTAAAACTCCAAAAGTAGAAGCAACAGCATTACATCCACCTTCGATGGCTAGTTTGACAATGTTTTCGGGATCAAAGTAAATTGGATTTGGTGCAAAGGAAGCTCCTGCAGAATGCTCAATCCCTTGATCCACTGGCAAAATGGAAACATAACCTGTGTTTGCTAATCTTCCGTGACTTAAGATTTGCTGATAGGATCGAAGAACTTGAGGATTTCTATCAGATAAACCAAAAACCTTATCAACAAAATCAGGCGAAGGTAAATGTAAATACTCTTTTGGGAATTTTGCTTTGTAATTTAATAAATACTCCGCTTCGTCGCCTAATAGATTTACAACATTATCAATTTTGGTGAAATCCATGAGTTTAAGGTATCAAATAAGGCTATATTTTCAAATCTTTTTTTAGGTTTCTTTTTCTAATTTTTAAGAAAATAGTCTAGGCTCAATCCATGATTATGGTTCTTCGAGTATATACGCACATCTATGTTCATCTTGTCACTTAGGGGTATTTTAGGATTATTCTTTACATCTTCTGGGAATTTTAAAGTTGTTAAATAAACTTCAATGATACTATTTTGAGTTTCAATCAGTTGGTATGTTTCTGAAATTGTAGCTCTTGTTTCAGTAACTTCTTCTTTTCGGCTTTCTTTTTTGATGTTTTCTTTTCGTATAGTATTGATTTTTAAGAAATTTTGATAGTATTCTTTTATCGATGAGATGTTTCCTATTTTTTCAATTTGAAAAATTCGGCACTGGTTATCATAGAAGTAACATTTCATTTTGATCAAGAAAGGATCATCCATTTCTTTCAATATGGGAGTTTGTTTTTGATTTTCTTCTTCTTGAGATGGCTCGATAGCAAATTCAATCCTATCATGGGCCTTATTGATAAGATACTTGTTTAGTTGAGATTCTAATATCTTTGGTTCTATCCCAAAAGGGATTTTTTTTACATCCAGTTTTAACATCAAATCATGTAGTAAATCTTTAGAAAAATTTTCATTACAATGAATGAAAAGAATTAATATAATGAAAGCTATTTTTTTGTTAAGTGTTTTAATCACATTATTTTCCATCTTAGTTTTTTGTCGGAAATCAAGGAAATCAATTAAAAAAAAATTGCCAAAGTAAAGTCTATCAAGACATAATTCATTTAACGTGAAATACGATAAATTCCGAGGCGAAACCATACAAGAAATCCTAATGCAAATACGGAAGAAATACGGAACGAATGTTTATATCTTAGACACAAAAGAGATCAACCAAGGTGGGATCTTAGGAACAAGATTTTTATCTAAGAAATTATACGAAATAGAAGTCATGATACCAGAAGATGACTCACCTTATGGAAGCAATCGATTTCAAAACACATACTCTTATTTGAAAAAAAGAGAGTTCAATTTTGATCTGACCTCGAGCAAAACGAGCAAAAAAGGAAAAGAGGAAAAACCTGAAGAAACAAAAAGCACAAGTCCAATTGATCAAGTAAAAGAAATAGAAAATTCAAAACAAACCAAAGAAAAAAAGTTAGAAGTTGGAAAACAAAGTTCAGCCACAGAGTCATTATTTGAAACTGACTTAAACAACATCGAAGAAATCATACATTCATTACGACGCTTAAAAGAAGAAAAATTAGGTGAATATAAAAATGATTTCACTCAACAAGAAATTATAGAAGTCTCAGAGTTCCCAAAAGCAAAAGAAGATAAAGGAAATTTAGGAATAGACACTTTAACGAAATCTGAAACAGAATCAGCAAAATCAAAAGTTATTCCGAATGAAATCACAAAACCTTTAAGGTTGGAAAAACTCACAAAAGAAGAAATAGATGCATTATTGAATTTAGACAAACCTTTACCACCACAAACAGAAGAACTACAAAGCGATGAAGTATTATATCTCAAAATAAGGGATAAGCTTTTAAGGTCTCAATTTTCAAACGAATTTACGCAAAAGTTTTTTCAAGTCCTAAAACAAAAATTGCCTGCTAAAACAGAAAGAAGCCCAAGAGAATTCCTTGAACACGTAAAAAAAGAACTAAAAAACTTTTTTTATTTTGATCCAGGAATACGATATTATGATTCAGCAACGAATGTTATATTTTTTGTCGGACCAAATGGTTCAGGAAAAACTACCAGTTTAGCAAAACTTGCTGCAAGATATAAGATCCATGAAAATTATACTTTATCAGTAATCAGTTTAGATGATTATAGAATCGCTGCAGCAGAACAACTGAAAACTTATTGCAAAATACTAGAGATTCCCTTTTATGCACCTTACCATTTGAGTGATTTTCAGGAGATTTTGGTTAGAGATGGAAGTGATTTTATATTTGTAGACACACCAGGGTTAAGTTTTCAGGACAGAGAACGTTTAATGAAAATAAAAAAATTCGTTGATGCAACAAGTATAAAAGAAGTTCATTTAGTAATATCAGCTGCTATGAGAAATGAAGTAATAGAAAAATTCTTGGAATTTTTTAATGTATTACCTTATCAAAAAATTATATTGACAGGTTTGGATGAAGTAAATTTTTCTGGTTATTTTTTTGAATTAGTCGATAAGATAAAGAGACCATATTCGTATTTTATGAATGGTCAAAATGTGCCGGATGATATTTTAGAAATAAGCGTAGAAGGGATTTTAGAAGAAATCCTAAAATAAACAAATTGGGGATTAATTATGATTTATACAGATCAAGCTGCAAAACTGAGAACTTTGCAAAATGGAAATATTAACAAAAACACAAATGATCATTTGAAAAATCCTGAAGATTCCATGAACGAAGGAAACTTCACTTATCAAGATGTTAACGAAGGATATAATAAAATCATATCCAAAGTGATTGCTGTGACTTCAGGAAAAGGGGGAGTTGGAAAAACAACATTTTCTGTGAATTTTTCTATCATGCTTGCTAAATTAGGCAAGAAGGTTCTCCTGATGGATGGTGATTTAGGATTGGCAAATGTGAATGTGCTTTTAGGGATTGTTCCAGAACACAATATCTATGAGGTTTTTCGTGGAAAAAAGAAAGTCAAGGATATTGTCATTAAAACCCATTATGGGATAGATTTCATCGCTGGTGCTAATGGGATTTATCAGTTGGCTAATTTGTCGGAAGAACAGAGAGAGATGTTTATTAAAGATTTGGATGAACTGGTAGGTTATGACTATCTCATCATTGATACAGGAGCAGGGATTGGACAAAATGTTTTGAGTTTTCTTAAATCAGCTGATGAGGTAATTGTGATAACAACTCCTGAACCAACGGCTATCACAGATGCTTATGGGATGATTAAGAGCATAGTTGTAAATAAAGCTGACAAAAAAATCAAACTTATTGTGAATGAAGTAGAATCAGCCATAGAAGCAAAGAAAGTAGCAGATCGATTGATCGAGATTTCTGCTCAATTTTTGAAAGCAGAGGTTGAAAATATTGGTTTCATATATAAAGAAGAATTTGTTCAAAAAAGCATTCGAATTCAAAGACCCCTAATTATAGCTTATCCTAATGCAAAGAGTTCCACATGTATTTACCACATCACAAAAAGAATTTTGAATATCGAAGATCATGATGAGAACCGAAGCGGAATCTCAGGTTTCTTCAGCAAATTCTTTCAAATTTTTCAAGATACCTAAAGAAAATAACAAAAAAATTCTTGAAAACTTTTCTTGTTTTATTAATAGGTATTAAGATATGATATGAACAAAACAATGTTTTTTTTTGTCTTAGTTATAGGATCATTAGGTTTTATAATTTCGTTGCTTTTTTCGCTGTTTTCCCAAAATTCGTTATATTCAATTCTAATTAGTATTCTTATTTCGGTTGTGTTGAGTAGTGCTGTAGGACTCATTTCTTTTTTGATTTTAAAACATAGAGTACCTGAGTTGATAGAAGGCTTTGAAGATGGCTTGTCTATCTCGCGCAGGAATACGATTCAAGAAGCTGATTTTGAGGATGAGCTAAGTTTGGAAAAAAGTGAACATACAGACGAAATGAATGAAATTGTGGACAACAAAGAAGTTCTTTATTCGAATACAGGATCTGAAGGTATATCAGAAGAACTTATACAAACTACAAGTAGTAAAGATTCAAAGCCTAAACACTTCGGGGATCATATTTTGATAGATAAGATTACCATCAAAAATGAACCAAAGTTGATGGCACAAGCTATAAGAACCATGCTGGCAAAAGATGAGTAGGTGTCTTCTATGACAATGCGAAAGAAAATTTTAGAAAAATATAAAGACCGAGACGAAAAAGAACTTTGGCAGATTTATCGAAAAACAAAGGATTTAGAAATTAGAGAGTATTTTGTTTTGAAGTATTCGCCATTAGTAAAATACGTAGCTGGAAAAATTGCCGTAGGAATGCCTCAACAAGTAGAGTTCGACGATTTGGTTAGTTATGGAACATTTGGTTTATTAGATGCTATCGAGAAATTTGATCCAGAAAGAGATATCAAATTTAAAACTTATGCAATGACAAGGATTCGAGGTTCGATTTTTGATGAATTAAGAAATATTGACTGGGTTCCAAGAAGTTTAAGGCAAAAAGCAAAACAAATAGAGGAAGCCATCATTACCCTTGAAAATCGCTTGGGACATACTGTTGATGATGAGGAAATCGCAAAAGAAATGGGGATTACTGTTGAAGAACTGCAAGAATTATTTACGAAAATTTCAGGGGCAAGTGTCATATCTCTAAATGAAGTTTGGTATGGGAATGATGATAGCGATCAGATGTCTTTCATTGACTCAATCGAATCTCCTGCAACCTTTAATCCAGACAACATAATCGAGAAAGAAGAAATCAGGAATGTAATTGTCGAAGCCATCAAACAACTACCCGACAAAGAAAAAAAGGTCATAGTTCTATATTATTACGAAGATTTAACTTTGAAAGAAATAGGGGAAGTTCTGGAAGTAACAGAAAGCCGTGTTTCTCAACTTCACACAAAAGCCATTCTTCGTTTGCGGGGCAAACTCATGAGAATGAAGAATGCTTTAAAAAAATAAAAAAACCCAGTTATCAAGAACAAATAATCAAGATACGATAAGAGTAATAGGAAAGAATTATGGAAGCAACAAAAAATATTACCATTAATGAAATTCATGTTAGATCATTTCAAAATCATAAATTCGATAATAATAAGTTAAACGATCATAAAAATAGTGAATATGAAACAATTAATACCCACTTCCAAACTTTGGACTCCAAAAACATAAAGTATTCTTACTTAGTGGATAATGATACAGGAAAAATTTTAGTAAGGGTATATAATTATCTAACAGGAGAGGTTATTAACGAAATACCTTCAGAAATTTTTTTAAATTTTATCAAAGAACTAAAGCGAGGTTTTAATGATGATGAGTTAAAAAAATATCCATTACTTCCCACTGGCCTATTTATCGAAAAATCAACTTAAATTTTCAAATCACTTTATTAAACTTTTTAAATGAATCTTCTAATTGATATTTAGCTAAACAATCATCACTTGCTATAAAACTCTATAACTTTTAAGATGTTGATTCTTGGATCAAGAGGAACATCTTGAATGTTTTGGATTCCTAAGAATTTACCTGAAATTCCATCCGCTTGGACCTCGAGATAAGGGACTGGATAAGTTTTACCCTCCCTTAAAGCGATGGCTTCTTTTATTCTTGCTAAGTTTTTGGATTTTTCGGCTACTCCGATGATACTTCCAGGTTTGACTTGATAACTTGGTATCGTTACTCTTTTACCATCTACAGTAATATGCCCGTGACTAATAAGTTGTCGAGCATCAAAGATGGTTCTTGCAAGCTTTAGTCTGTAAACGAGGGTCATCAATCTACTTTCTAAAAGTTTGATGAAGTTATCAGCAGTATTACCATGCAATCTTGTAGCTTTTACAAAAGTGTTGTAAAATTGGCGTTCCATCATACCATAAGTTAATCGAAGCTTTTGCTTTTCAAGGAGTTGTTCTCCGTAAGGAGTTTTTTTCTTTCTTAAACTTTCAGGGCGATACCCAGGAGGATAAGGTCTTTTTGTTGAAGGGCATTTTGGATTACCATATAGACAAAAGCCAGCATATCTACAAATTTTATGTCGAGGTTTTCTTAGAGTTGCCAATTTTTTCTCCTTTAGATTGAAAAATAGCTACTACATTTCCAAAAATATTCAAATTCATTTCATGTAAAGTATGATTTCAATTTTGGAGTTTTTTTGTGTTATGATCGTTTTGTAGGGATAAGAAACATTTTTTCTATTGCTGATCTTGCTTTAATGGCTATATCCTCTGGCACATGAACTTCGTATTTCTCTTCTTGTAAGGCATCATAAATTTTCTTGAGGGTAATTTTTTTCATGTGAGGACAAGTGTGGCAAGTTCCTATAAAATTTTTTTCAGGAAATTCACTTCGTAAGTTATCAGCCATACCACATTCTGTAACCAAGAGAACGTTTTTCTTAGAACTTTTTTCAATGAAACTTGCCATTTGGGATGTGCTACCACTAAAATCACTAACTTCAATAACCTCAGGTGAACACTCAGGATGAGCAATTACCAACAAATCTTCAAATTGTTTTCTATAGTATTCGATGTCTTCTTTAGTATATTGTTCGTGCACAATGCATTTTCCTTTTTCCCAAAGGATGAGTTGTTTTTTGGTTTGATTTTGGAGGTTTTTTCCAAGATAAACATCAGGTAGAAAAATGACTTTCTCTGAATCTATATTTTCAATTACTTCTAAGGCATTGGCACTTGTGCAACAAACATCTGATTCGGCTTTCACTTCGGCAGTGGAATTAATGTAGGTAACAACGGGAATTCCTGGAAATTGTTCTTTCAAACCACGAACATCACTGGCTGTGATACTTTCTGCTAAAGAGCAACCCGCTTCTTTATCAGAAATCAAAACTTTTTTTTCTGGGTTTAAGATTTTTGCCGTTTCTGCCATGAAATACACACCATTAAAAAGAATCATATCAGCCTCAACCTTTGAGGCCATTTTCGAAAGAAATAAAGAATCCCCCACAAAATCAGATATACCCCAATAAACATCTGGAGTCATATAGTTATGACCTAAAATTACGACATTCTTCTCTTTTTTTAGTTTGCGTATTTCGATGATGAGTTCGATGGCTCTGTCAATCTCGTGAGGGAAGTATAAATACTTAAGTTTTTCTCGAACTTGCTTTATCGACAAATCGATCTTCATATAAACATGCAATTTTAAAAAAAATCAATGACAATCTTTTTATTATTTAGGTTTGAAATAAAATAGTCTTACTTAGATTCTATGTTCTGTACTTGGATAGGAAGAGATGTATCTTATTTGAATTTTCTTTTAGTTGTTGAGATAATTCATGGATTTTTTTTAACATGTCCTCTATGTTTTGTATATGACTTTCTAACAAATTGACTCTCTTATTAACATCGTTTACTGCCATCAAATTTTGATTGATGTTATTACTGATTTCTTTGATGGCTGCGGTTTGTTCATAGAACGAACTAGAAAACATTTGGATTAGGTGATTGAACTCTTGAAAATTTTTATAAACAAGATTTATGGTTTCATTGGTTTGATTTGTGCTTTCTTGTAATAAATGGATATTCTGGTTGACTTGTTTTAGTTCTTGATGGGTTTTGTTGGCTAATTCTTTTACTTCGTTTGCAACGACAGCAAAACCACTACCTTTCTCACCAGCACCTGCAGCTTCAATGGCGGCATTTAAGGAAAGTAAATTTGTTTGTCTTGCAATGTCACTTATCACAGAACTTACTTGTTCAATTTGTTTAGTGCTTTTATTCAAGGTTTCAATAATCTGATTAGCTTTTTGAAGTACTTGTAAAAGTTCATTCGATTTCTTCTGATTTTCTTCTGTATGTTTTGAGATTTCGTTGATTGTGATGCTAATTTCTTCAATGGAACTTGCAATGACGTTTAGGTTGCTTGTCATTTCCTCAGAAGAAGAAGAAAGATTCACAGAGAATTCTTTGATGTTTTTTACAATATCTTGGAATTGTTGGATGTTGGTATTTAGTTGAGCACTTTGATGTGATTGTAAATCTGAAATTTGTAGCATATTTGAGATGAATTCTTTGATAATATCTACAATTTGAATAAAGCTATTGATAATAATGGCTGTTTCATCTTTCCCTTCGGATTTTTGTATGTTTATTGTAAGATCCCCTTGGGCAATTTTCGAAGCATAATTTTGTAGTGACTTAAGATTATTAATTTTACTTTGAATATCCTTTGAAACAATAACAGTAAAAAATACACTCAAAACTAATATGAGAATCAAAAACCCTGTTATACTGCTTGTCTGGAAGATGATTTTTCTTTGTTCATTTTTTGATTTCTGGATGATATAATCCCTTGTTTTATCAATAATTTCATATACATTATCAATTCTTTTATTAACGGTGTTATACCAATCTTCGGTTTTGATGTTTTTTTCCCAATCTTGGTTGAGAGCTATGTTGCGATAATATAATACTTCTTTTTCATAGTCAAGGTTATAGGTTTTGTTGAATATGTCCTTTAATGCATCTTCTGCAATTAAGAAAAATTGATTTTTGTAACCATCTTGTAATGCTAAAATCCCTAAATATCTTTTTAATTCATCTTCAACAAAAGCTTTCTTTTCAAATGCATTAATTAAGAAGCCTCTCTCCTGTGTTACACTCTCATGATAGGAAAGTAAGATAATATAACTAATCAATTTTTCTTTCAGTTCTGGAATTTTAGTTACATTTTCTTTTAATCCTACAACTTTAACTAGATTTGCCACATAATCTGTATAAACATTGGCTGCTTGGGATGATGTGATTTCAAATTCATCGACTTGGTTTCTAAGCTTTTTGATTCTTTCATATTGATCTACAAGAATAGATCTTATTTCTTCATAGATTTTTTTCTCTTGGAGTTTATCTTTTTGTTCTTCAATGAGGTTAACTAAATTTTGTTGGATGGTATCATTTTCTAATCGAATGCGGATGAGGTCTTCTTCTTTTTCTTTTCCAGTTGAAGCTAGAAAAAGTCTTGTATAAGCTCGCTCATATTGGATTTTATAGATAAACTTGCCAATTGTATTTGTAGTTTCAATAAATTTTACTACTTCATTGTATCCTTGAATTTTATGGATATTCTGATCGATAATGAAAGTATAGGATATGGCTATAATCAAAAAGAGTGGTCCATAAATCATCATCAATTTATAACGTATGGGTAAGTTATAAATATGTTCTATAAGCTTTTTCATAATATAATATCTTACAACATAAAAAAAGATCGTCAAAGTGAATTTTAGACTAAAGTTAAAATAATAAACTTTTTCTTTACAAAGTCTAAAAAAAAATAAATTTAGTAGATATGAGTAATTCTCATAAGCTCAATTTTCGTTCTTATGTTATCACAGAGGGAGATACGAAAGCTCCCAATCGTGCTATGCTTCGTGCGGTTGGGTTTACTGATGAGGATTTCGGAAAACCCATTTGTGGTGTAGCCAGTATGCATAGCAATTTGACACCATGCAATGCTGGAATACGTCATTTGGAAGAAGCCGCAATTCGTGGGATTTACGAAGCAGGAGGAATGCCTCAAGTTTTCGGAACCATCACAGTTTCAGATGGAATTTCCATGGGAACAGAAGGGATGAAATATTCCCTTGTAAGTAGGGAGGTGATTGCTGATTCCATTGAGACTGTTTGTAATGCTCAAAGGATGGATGGGATTTTAGCCATTGGTGGCTGTGATAAAAACATGCCAGGTGCGATGATGGCTATTGCACGTTTAAACATCCCAGCAATTTTTGTTTACGGAGGAACCATTTTACCCGGCTACTACAACGGAAAGGAACTCAATATCGTCTCTGTCTTTGAAGCTGTAGGTCAATATAATGCGGGTAAAATTACCAAAGAAGAATTTTTAAACATCGAAAAGCATGCCATACCAGGAGCTGGTAGTTGTGGGGGAATGTATACAGCGAATACCATGTCTTCGGCGATTGAAGCTCTTGGTATGAGTCTTCCGTATTCATCAACTATGCCTGCGGTTGCCTCTGAAAAAGAACGTTCTGCTTTTGACTCAGGTAAAGCTCTGGTAAACCTCATTAAAGAAAAGATCACACCTTCTATGATCATGACGAGAAAAGCTTTTGAAAACGCCATTGCGGTTACAATGGCAATTGGGGGTTCAACCAATGCCGTGTTACACCTCATTGCGATCGCTCGAGCTTTGAATGTTCCCTTAAGTATCGATGATTTTGAAACCATAGCAAGGAAGGTCCCTCACATAGCAGATATGAAGCCTTCCGGAAAGTATTTGGCAGTTCACCTTCATCAACATGGTGGAATACCCAAAATCATGAAAATCCTTTTAGAAGAGAAACTCATCCACGGAGATTGTTTGACTGTGACTGGAAAAACAATCGAAGAAAATTTAAAGCATGTTGATGCTTCCATACCAGAAAATCAAGACATTATCTATCCATTGCACAAGCCTTTATATCCAAGAGGTCATATTGTTATTCTACGTGGGAACTTAGCACCGGGAGGTGCGGTTGCAAAAATCTCAGGAGTGAAAAATTTTTCTATCACTGGTCCGGCAAAAGTTTTTGACTCAGAAGAAGAATGTATGGAGGCAATCTTAAATAATCAAATCCAAGAAGGAGATGTTGTAGTCATTCGGTATGAAGGGCCCAAAGGAGGTCCAGGTATGAGGGAGATGCTTGGACCCACGTCAGCTCTGATTGGTAAAGGATTGGGAGATAAAGTGGGGCTCATCACAGATGGAAGATTTTCAGGAGGAACCTATGGTATGGTGGTGGGGCATGTTTCTCCGGAAGCTCAAGTTGGTGGTCCTATTGCTTTGGTGAAAAATGGAGATTTAATCACAATTGATGCTTATAAAAACGAACTTACACTTCATGTAAGTGAAGAAGAATTGAATCAACGAAAAAAAGAGTGGAAGCCCAAAGAACTTAAATACAAAAACGGAATCCTTTATAAATATTACAAACTTGTGGGATCAGCAGAGTTTGGTGCTGTCACCGATGCTGATTTTTAAACTCACACATAACGAGGTGACCAATGGGAAATAAAGAACGAAAAAGACACGTCCTTTACGATGAAAACGGAAATCCAACCAAAGACAAACCATGGATTTTTCGAACCTATGCAGGTCATACGAATGTCTGGGAATCAAATAAATTATATCGAGGGAATTTAAGTAGAGGACAAACAGGACTTTCGATAGCTTTTGATTTACCAACTCAGTGTGGGTATTCTTCGGATCATCCTTTGGCTCGCCCTGAGATCGGAAAAGTTGGGGTTCCCATCAATTCCTTAGATGACTTTCATATCTTGTTCGATGGTATTCCTATAGAAGAAATGAATACTTCTATGACCATCAATGCTACTTCTATGTGGTTGTTGGCACTCTATATTGCATTGGCAAAAGAACGAGGAGTGGAGGTTTCAAAACTTCAAGGCACAACTCAAAATGACATCGTAAAAGAATACTTAGCAAGAGGTACTTACATATTCCCCCCCGAACCAAGCTTTCGCTTGATCAGTGAAATGTATGAATACTGCATTGTGCATCTTCCCAAATGGAATCCTTCGAATATTAGTTCTTATCATCTTCAAGAAGCTGGAGCTACTCCCGTGCAGGAATTAGCCTATTCTTTGGCGAATGCGATTGGTTTACTTGACCTCATAAAAGAAAGGGGTAAGGTCAGTGAAGAACAATTCGAAATGATTGTGGGAAGAATCAGTTTCTTCGTGAATGCCGGCATTCGCTTTATCGAAGAGATGTGCAAAATGCGAGCTTTTGTGGAGTTATGGGATGAAATCACCTTAAAAAGATACAATGTCAAAAATCCAAAATATCGCCTCTTTCGTTACGGGGTTCAAGTGAATTCCTTAGGTTTAACAGAAAAACAACCAGAGAATAACGCATGGCGGATCTTAATTGAAGCTCTGGGTGTAACTCTCAGTAGAAAAGCTCGATGTAGAGCTCTACAACTTCCAGCATGGAATGAAGCTCTATCCCTTCCCAGACCTTGGGATCAACAATGGTCTCTCAGGCTTCAGCAAATTTTGGCTTACGAAACAGATTTGTTGGAGTATCCTGATATTTTCGATGGAAGTTACGTGATAGAGTCAAAAGTAAATGAACTCAAAGAAGAAGCACAAAAAGAAATCCAAAAGATTTTAGACATGGGAGGTATTCGAGTAGCTTTAGAGACTGGCTATATAAAGTCCCAGTTGGTACGTTCCATGTCTGAAAGGATGAGTAAAATCAACTCAGGAGAAATCATCGTAGTAGGAGTTAACAAATGGACCGATGGTCTGCCATCACCTCTTCAGGCTGGAGATGGAGGAATCTTCAAAGTTGATCCTGAATCAGCAAAAAGGACCTTAGAAGCTCTCGAGAAAACCAAAAAAAATCGAAACCCCAAAAAAGTAAGAGAAGCATTGGAATACTTAAAAGAATGTGCAAGGAATGGAGAAAATCTCATGCCGGCATCGATTGAATGTGCTTTGGCAAGAGTGACGACTGGTGAATGGGCGGATGCATTACGAGAAATCTTTGGAGAATATCGTCCACCAACAGGAATAGAAGGACAACGATTATTCTTAGAAGATGCAAAAGTGACGAACATTCGGAATCGAGTGGAAGATTTTACAAAGCAAAAAGGGCATCGACCTCGCATTGTAGTGGGAAAACCAGGCTTGGATGGGCATTCAAATGGTGCAGAGATGATCGCTGTTGCTGCAAGACATTGTGGGTTTGATGTGATTTACTCTGGAATTCGTTTAACTCCTCAAGAGATTGTGCACTCAGCCATTGAAGAACATGCAGATATCCTTGGGCTTTCAATCATGTCGGGTTCTCACTTAGAGTTGGTAGAACAAGTGATGGAAGAGCTGAAAAAACATCATGCTTTTTCTGAGATACCTGTCG
Organism: Leptospiraceae bacterium; assembly: GCA_025059995.1. Lineage (NCBI taxonomy): Bacteria > Pseudomonadati > Spirochaetota > Leptospiria > Leptospirales > Leptospiraceae > Leptospiraceae bacterium. The sequence goes on along the minus strand of JANXCF010000003.1, from coordinate 277,401 downwards.
TTGTTGGTGGTATTATCCCTCAAAAGGATTTTGATAAACTCTATGAAATGGGAGTAAAAAGAATCTTTACTCCATCTGATTACCACTTGATAGAAATCATGGAAAAAATCATGGATATTATCGAAGAATCCCAAAAAGAAAAAGTTTTAATTTGAGTTCAAATAAGCTATGCCAACAGAAACAAAAGATCAGATCTTGGATTTGGTGGATAGAACTCTCAGTGGGCACAAATTTTCGATTGCAAAACTAATTTCTTTGTTCGAAAACACAAAGCCAGAATTAATAGAAATTAAAAACCAAATCATAGATTACCTTAAGCAGAAAAGTTCTCATCGCGGGTTTTTTGTTGGGATAACGGGAACTCCTGGGGTGGGAAAATCTACTTTAACAGGTAAGTTGGCTTTAAAGGTTTTAGAGGTATCTTCGGAATCAAAAGTAGCCATTTTAGCAATTGATCCATCCAGTGAAATCTCAGGAGGAGCTCTTTTGGGGGATAGAACCCGTGTTCGACTTCCCATATATGAAGAACGTATCTATTTTCGAAGTCAAGCAAATGACCGAGAATTAGGGGGGCTAAGTAAACATACTTTTTCGGTGAGTAGAGTTTTGTTCTATTTGTTTGATTGGATTTTCATTGAAACCGTTGGGATTGGTCAAAGTGAGATTGAAATCCAGCACATCGCTGATACTATTCTTCTAGTGCTACAACCTCTCACAGGAGATCAAATTCAGTTTATGAAGGCTGGGATTATGGAAATACCTAATGCTTTTGTTATAAACAAATGGGATCAGGAAAAAGAAGCAAAAAAAACCTACTATACTTTGAAATCTACGTTATCATTTGTAAGACCCGAGATGGAAAAATTGCCCATATTTCGAGTTAGCGCTCAAAAGGGTTTGGGTTTAGAGGAAGTATTAGAATATTTGATTGAAGAAAAAAGCAAAAAAACTAATTTCAGATTGGAAGAAAAAGAAGCGTATTACTTCGAAAAGTGGGTAAGGACCCAATACGGACTCAAGGGTTTAGAAATCCTCAAGAACTTTGGAGGAGCTTCTTTGTTTATTAAAGAAACGGGTTCTTTTGATTTAGCCTTGCAAAAGTTTTCTAAAATTGAATATGTCATTCAATATCCATGAAAACAAAAGTGGTAGGTTTGATTTTTGGCGGACCATCCACAGAACATGAAATATCGATTTTGTCGGCAAAAAACATTTATGAGGTTCTGAAAGAAGACTATACAGTTTATCCCATCTACATTGATAGAAAACGAAATTTTTTTCTTTTGGAAAATTTTGAACATTTTCCAACAAATCTTAAAGAATTAGAATCAATCCATCGACGAGAGCTCTACTTAAGCTTCAAAAAGCCCAATTTTTTTTATTGGGATTCTTTACAAAATCTAAAGACAATCGAAATTGATATCCTATTTCCCATCACACATGGGACATTAGGAGAAGATGGAAGTTTACAGGGATTGATGAAGTTTTTAGACATTCCTTTTGTTGGTTGTGATGTCTTATCTTCCGCTTTGTGTATGGATAAAGAAGCAATGAAGCAAATTCTGAAGTCAAACCACATTCCCGTAGTTCCCTTTAAAAGCTATACGATTTATGAAAGAGAAAATATCTCTCTTGATGCTATAATTAACGAACTGGGGTTACCAGTTTTCGTTAAACCGGCTCGACAGGGTTCTTCTGTAGGGGTTCGTAAAGCCTCCAGTGTAGAAGAAATTCAAAATGCGATCTCTTATGCCTTCCGGTTTGATACTAAAATTTTAATTGAAAAAGCCATCCATGGAAGAGAAATTGAATGTTCTGTTTTAGGTAATTTTCATGTTCGAGTTAGCATTCCAGGAGAGGTTCGTCCAAATCATGAATTTTATTCTTACGAAGCAAAATACCTTGACCCTCAGGGAGCTGATCTATTCATTCCAGCAGAGAATCTAACAAAACAAGAAATCCAACGTATTCAAGAAATTGCTTTGTCGACTTATAAGGCATTGTATTGTGAGGGTTTTGCCAGAGTAGATATGTTTTATGCTGATGGTGAAATTTATGTAAACGAAGTAAACACCTTACCAGGATTTACGAATATCAGTATGTATCCCAAGTTGTGGGAATATGAAGGTATGTCACAAAAAGAATTACTCAAAACACTGATAGAATTAACAGAAGAAAAAGCAAACTTGCAAAGAAATTTGATTACTACATACAAAGTGTAGAGTCATGATTGATAAAGACTATTTAAAAACTAAATTCAAAGAGGTTTTTTCTAAAGAACCAAATTGGTATTTTTTCTCTCCAGGTAGGGTGAATTTCATCGGTGAACATATCGACTACAACGGAGGGAAAGTCTTTCCTTTTGCTATTGATAAGGGAATATATGCTGCTGTTTGGTTAAGTGATTCTTCTCTTATACAACTCTATTCTGAAATTGATAAAAAAGTTTATAAATTTTCTTTAGAAGAAGATCTTAGCATTTATAAAAATCATCCAGGTTGGATCAAATATCCCATTGGGGTTATTCAGGCTATTAAGGGGCAGGGATATTTTTTTAATGGTTTTTCCGTGTATTTTGCAAGTGATCTTCCTATAGGTTCAGGTCTTTCTTCTTCGGCAGCTATTGAAGTTTTAATGGGCTATATCGTTTATTCTCTTGTGAAAGCAGATTATCAGATCGATAGAACACAACTTGCTATCCTTTGCCAGCAAGTAGAAAATCAATATGTCGGAGTTAAATGTGGTATCATGGATCAATTCACCGTAGCTATGGGGAAACAAGATCATTTGATCTTATTAGACACTCATTCTTTGGAATATGAATATATCCCTTTTGAATTCCCTGATGTAGAGTTAGTGGTCGTTGATTCCAAAAAACCACGAGAACTCACATCATCAAAGTACAATGAACGAAGAACGGAATGCCACATATCATACGAAATTCTAAACAAATTATACAAAATCAAAAACCTTGTAGATGCAGATCTTTCTCACTTAGAGAGTTTACACTCAGACACCTTGATCAGAAGAACAAGACATGTGATCACAGAAAACCAGAGAGTAAAAGAAACAAAAGAGTTGTTAATAAATCATTCAAAGCAAAAAAGGGATCCAGAGAAAACCTTAAACAAACTAGGAAAGTTATTAGTAGAGTCCCACTATTCTTTGAAAAACGATTATGAAGTTTCTTGTAGGGAACTTGATATTATTGTGGAGGAATCTATGAAGATTGATGGGGTCTATGGTGTTAGGATGACGGGAGCTGGATTCGGTGGTTCAGCAATTGCATTAGTCAAGAAGGATTATTTTGATGAATACAGAAACAAAATCATGAAAGTTTATAAAAATTTAACAAACTTCAATCTTGAAGTTTTTTCTGTGAAAATTAGCGATGGTATAAAAAGATTATGAATTTTAATGAAATCAAAATTTTAAGGTTCCAATACCAAAAAAAAAATGGTTTTTTTTCTTACGAAGTTCAAAAACCTTTAACAGAAAGTTTTCGTATACAATTTCCGATTGGAGTCATGCATTTTTCTTTCCAAGATGGTATTTTTACTTTATTTTGTGAGGAGTTTCTTGATTATCAAGAAGTATCTTTAGATTTTTTCATGTTGGAATTTTTCATTCCAAAGATAGAACAATTCAAGGATTTCTTACATCAAGGCTACAACAACTGGACCCAAACTTTTGAAGTTCCCATCAAGAGCTCTCAAATGAATGTGAATTTTTTTTTTCGTTGGCTCTTTGGTTCATTCGGCGAATATACCATCATAAAATACATAAAAAAATTTAATAAAGCTTTTTTACGATCTCATTTTTATACCTATCTAAGAAGCTCTGATAATAAAATTTTACTTTTTGCTTCTTTGGATGAAAAGAATGCTTATACGATATTTCAGTTGGATTATAAAAATTCTATTTTGAAAGTAATTAAAGATTATCAGAATTACTATTTTTCCAAATCTTTTTTGTTGATGAATTTACTCATAAAACATGGAAATTATTATGAAGTGTTTAATGATTTTTCTGAAAGACTTGATGCCATCTCCGAAACAAATATTACTGGATATACTTCATGGTATTATCATTACAATAAGATTGATTTTGAGACCTTAGAGAGTAGGCTTGACTTTTTTGGAAAAGAAAAGATTCCGATTGATTATTTTCAAATTGATGATGGGTATCAAGAAAGGGTTGGGGACTGGTTAAATCTAAAACCTTCTTTTCGAGGGAAAATAAAAAGTTTAGTTGAAAAAGCAAAATCTTATAATATAAAACCCGGGATTTGGATAGCACCATTCATATGTGAAAAAAAGTCAAATTTGTTCTATTATCATGAGGATTGGCTACTTCGTGATGAAAACGAAAAACCTGTGATTGCAGGATTTAATCCACTTTGGAGTGGATGGTTTTATTCTATCAATATTTATCATCATGGATTCCAGGATTATTTGAATCAGGTTTTGCAAACATTCGTAAAGGACTGGGGATTTGAACTCTTAAAGTTAGATTTTCTATATGCAAGTTCTATATACCCTGTCAAAAGAAAAACAAGGGCAATACAAATGCAGGATGCCCTTAGCTTGATTCACAAAATCGTAAACTGGAGGAAAAGTAACGTAAAACTTCTGGGTTGCGGGATTCCTTTTTCTCATACGTTTGGAAATGTTAACTTCGCTAGAGTGGGAAGTGATGTAGAAGAAAAATGGGATAATTATTTAAAGAATTTTCATTTTTTAGAAAGGGTTTCTACTTTTAGTAGTTTGAATTCCACTATCCATAGACATCCTTTCAATGGAAAAAACTTTTTGAGTGATCCCGATGTTTTTTATTTAAGAGAGTCCTTTCGTTCTTTAAAGTCAAAGGATATTTCTAAAAAAATCGGACTAACTATTGAAGAAAGACTTACGTTGTTGTATGTCAATTATATCTTTGGTGGATTGGTTTTTACTTCTGATCCTGTGGAAACTTATGATCCAGAAAAACTTGAATTGTATAAGAAATTATTTCCTTTCTCGAAGAAGGAATACAAAACTTTCAAAGTTGTTGATGAACATTCTTTTGAGGTGCATTTTTCTATTAAAAAACAAAATTTTTTCACAGACTCAAATCAAAAAGAGTTTCAGTTGGAATACCTTTTCCTTGTAAATCTTTCTGATAAAAAAGTGAAATTTTTTTTAGAACCAAATGTTCTTTATTTTGTGGCATTCCCATTTCAGAAGAAATTTAATTTATTCATTAAATCACAAGAAACTATCATACTCCCGCCTCATAATAGTCTTTTACTTTATAAAACCCAAATCAGAAAAAGTGATCTCTTAGGAAGCAATGGGCATATTTTTCCTTTGTCTGAAATTTCTTCTTATTCCAAAAGAAAAAAGAAATTTAAGTTTAAGTTGGAAAAAGAAGCTTTTCAAAAAACAAAAGTTTTTGTTCATGCAAAGGATGTTCAAAACTCATCCCATGCTGTAAAAAAAATTGAAAATATACCCTATTACGAAATTGAAGTTATTAACCAAAAGGAGGTATAAAAGATGGAATTAGAAAAATTGATCGATCAAGTTAACAGTATTGTTTGGGGTCCCATCATGTTGATTTTGTTATTTGGAACCCATATTTTTCTTACAATACGTTTAGGATTTATCCAACGTTATATTGGATTAGGAATCAAGCTTTCTGTTTCTCGAGAAGAAGGGAAAGGCGATATTAGTCAATTTGCAGCATTGGCAACCGCTTTAGCAGCAACCATCGGAACAGGGAATGTGGTAGGTGTTGCCACAGCCATTTCTATTGGAGGTCCGGGAGCTGTTTTGTGGATGTGGCTTACTGGGGTTTTTGGTATAGCAACGAAATATGCCGAATCACTTCTTTCAATAAAATTCCGAGAGATTGACAAAAATGGACAGATTGTTGGTGGTCCCATGTTTGTTTTGGAAAGAGGATTAGGAATGAAATGGCTTGGCGTTTTGTTTGCTATTTTTACTGTGATTGCCTCTTTCGGGATTGGAAATATGGTTCAAGCGAATTCGATTTCTCACCTTATGAAGGATACTTATGGTATTGAGCCCGTTTATACGGGAATTGCATTAGCAATCCTGACAGCTCTCGTAATCATCGGCGGTATCAAATCCATTGCGAAAGTAAGTGAAGCTTTAGTTCCTTTTATGGCAGTTTTTTATGTGATTTCATTACTTGTGATTATTGTTCTTACTTGGGAGAAAATCCCTCAAACCTTGTATTTGATTGTAACCTCTGCTTTTACGGGACAGTCTGCTATTGGTGGTTTTGCTGGTGCGGGAGTTCGAGAAGCAATTAGGGCTGGAGTTGCCAGAGGATTATTTTCGAATGAGTCTGGTTTGGGAAGTGCTCCTATTGTTGCAGCTGCTGCAAAAACGAAAAATGCGGTCCGACAAGCATTAGTTTCTTCAACGGGAACCTTTTGGGATACAGTTATCATTTGTGCTTTGACTGGAATTGCCATCATCAATACAGAAAGTTGGACCTTAGGACTCAAAGGAGCTGAGATCACAAATCAGACTTTCTCAATCTTGGGTGGTTGGGGAAGTATTCTTTTAAGTATATCTTTGCTACTTTTTGTTTTTAGCACCATTTTGGGTTGGTCCTATTATGGTGAGAAAGCCTTGGAGTATTTATTGGGGGTAAAAAGTATTATGGCATTTCGAATTTTATGGGTGATTTTTGTAATCATAGGTTCTTTGACTTCTTTGAATGTTGTTTGGGGTTTTGCAGACATTGCTAATGGACTTATGGCAATACCGAATTTGATATCGTTATTATGGCTTCATAGTTACATCAAAAAAGAAACTGATAAATTCTTATCGAAAGAAAAGATTGATGAAGAGGATCCAGAACTCGTCAAGATAGAAGTATTTGATAAATAAAACCCCACTTTGGGATTTTATCTTGACTAATAAGTTTCTATGAGAAAGCGATTTCGCTTTTCTAATTCCCTTTGAATTTCTTTCCATTCATCATCAGTGAATTCTTTTTGTTGTTTTTTTTCTAGGTGTTTTCTAAAATAGTTCATGATGTTATCTTCCATTCCTTTTAGACCACAAATATAGACGACATAGTTGTTTCTTTCTAAGATGTCTGCGATTTCGTTTTCTTTTTCTTGAAGAACGTGATGGACATATACTTTTCGATTGGGATTTTCTCGTGAGAGAGCAGAGTAAATCCGAAATTGATCATTTTGTAATTTTAATAAATCATCATTGATTTCGTTTGCATAAAGATGATCTTTTTTATAGCGTGAACCAAAAAACAAAATAATTTTCCCTTTGTGGGGATAATTCTTCAAAAAGATTTTTTGAACAAAAGCCCGAAAAGGAGCAATACCCGTGCCAGTAGCAAAAAAAATCAGATCAGCCGTCGTATCTTGAGGTAAAACAAAGTGTTTTCCCGCAGGTCCTGTAATCAATACTTCATCGCCTTCTTTGAGATCACAAATGTAGTTTGATCCCACCCCACGTCTGATTTGTCCATTTTCGTCTTTAAAGACTACACGCTTAACACACAAAGAAACCGAATTAGGAAACTCAGGATCCCCTCCAAAAGCAGAAGCAATAGAATACAATCGTAACTTATGTGGTTTTCCATTTTCATCGACCCCAGGTGGTATTACACCAACAGATTGCCCTTCTGTGTATACATAGTCAGTTCCCCTGAGATCCAATACCACATGACATACATCTTCCTCATAGTCATCAGGAACTAGTTTTTTCTTAAATAATACTTTTACTTTGAGTGGATTTTTGGGTTTATATAACATGTCTTGAGCGGGGAGAGTCAATATCGGTGGGGGTAAAATTTCGTTTGTGGTTTTCATGAATTTTACATACAAACGAAAAACCCCATTGTCAACGAAAAAATATGTAGTTGTCAAATTCATGGATTTTTTATTTATATTTATATTCTGCAATTATGGATTTCTTGATGATCTTAGAAGAATTGCCTGAAGCTCTCTTTGTTGCCGATGTGGAAACAGGGGTAATTGTTTACGCAAATAAAATGGCAGAAAAGTTAGTGGGACTTCCTAAAGAAAAAATCATTGGGCTACACCAAACTCAGCTCCATCCACCTGAGTATAGTAGTCTCTATAAAGAAATTTTTATCGAAGATACAAAGAATAATTACAATAATATCAAAAAACGACGTATCAAAGAATTATCAGAATTATATGTTCAAAAAAGTGATGGAATCAAGATCCCTATCAAAATAACTTCAAAAACTTTTGAGTGGAATGGAAAAAAATACATTATTGGCATTTTTATTCGAAGTGATCAAGTTCTATCATTGAAGAAAAAAACTTTTGTTTTGAATGAACTTTTGGTTTTTACGGAAGCTGTATTTAAACAAGGTTCGTTTCAGTGTTATTATCGATCTCGTGATCCCATCTTTTTTCTTTCAGATGGTGCAAAAAGAGTTTTAGGAATAAATAGAAATTTCGTCAGATTGTCTAGTTTGCTTCCTTACATCAAAAAAGATGAACAAGAAATAAAAAATATTCTACAAGAAATAGCATTAGGTAATTTAAATCATTTACAAAAAGAATACGAATTCTATTGGCAGAATGGAAATGAAATCAAGAACATGGTTATCCAATTTTCTTTCTTGAAGGAAAAGTTTCTATATGGAATTATCAAAGATATTACAAAAGAAAAAGAACATATTCAATTGATTGAACGAAAAAATCAGTTCTTTTACATGTTATCCCAATCCCACAAAGTTCTGCTATTTGCGAATGAAGAAGAAATATTGCTTTCTCAGATTTGCAAGGTGATTGTTGAAACAGGAAAATACCTAATGTCCTGGGTAGGATATAAAAAATATAACAAAGAAAGAACTATTGAAGTTGTAAGTTATTATACAAAGAATGAATTTTTAGAAACATTTTTAAAAGAAAATTTTCTTTCACTTCCACTTTCTTGGGGATGGGGAGAAAAATCTAAAGATGCAAATCAGCATATTGCGAGCATTGTTTGTAGAAATAATAAAATATTGATAGAGAAAATTCAACAGGATAGTGAATTAAGAAAAGGTGAAGTTCGATCAGTGATTGGAATTCCAATTGCAATGAATGATATGGTAATTGGTGTTTTGATGGTTTATTCTTCGTTTGAAGATTTCGATCCAGAAGAAAAACACATCCTACAAGAAATAGCTGTTAACATAGGGATTGGTATTAACATCATCAGAGAAAGAAAGACAAAAATGCGGTTATTGGAACAAAATATTCTCTTAACGAAAATCTTGGATAACACAAGCCTTGGGATTTTAATCATAAACAAAGAAGGAAAAATACTCTACGTAAACAAAAAATTCGAGGAAATGAGTGGATATTATATGAATGAATTGATGGGACAAAATGTTAATATTTTGAAATCAGGATTGCATGACCATGAATTCTATCAACAATTATGGGATACTATAATGAGCAAGAAAGACTGGAAGGGTGAGATCATCAACAAAAGAAAAGATGGTAGTTTGTTTCTTTCTCGTGTTTTTATATCACCTGTATTAAATGAAAAGTTAGAAATTTCTCATTTTATTCAGATCATAGAAGATATTACTTTAGAAAAGTTTTATGAAGAACAAATAGAAAAATCCCAATTTTATGATAGTTTAACCAATCTACCCAACAGAACTTATTTTTTAGAAAAATTAAATCAAGAAATTTACAAAGGTGATAATTTATTTGTCATCTTGATTGACGTTGATCAGTTTTCTCTGGTTATCCAAAAAGTTGGTTTTTTAATATCAGATAAGTTTCTTCAATTAATTGCAGATCGAATTAGATCTTATATTGAGAAATATTTGCAATTAAATGTTTTTTTAGCTAGAATAGGAAATGATGAATTTGGTATTATTTTATCAAAAATAACTTTTGAAGATGGCATCCATTTCGTAGAAAATCTTTCTGAGTTCTTAAAGCGAGTATATCGAATTCATGGAAGTGAATTTTACCTTACTGCCTCGATGGGTATTGCTCTATATCCAGAGAATGCAAAAACCCCTGATGAATTGTTAAAATATGCGGAAATGGCTTTAAACAGAGCGAAAGAAGAAAAAGGAATAGGGAGCTATGCTTTTATTAATCCAGAAGTAGAAAAAGAATTTTTAGATCAAGTGAAGATTGAGACTTTACTTTTCAAGAATATTTCTCTGTTAAAAACAAAAGAAAAAACAAAAATTCAAAAAACAGGTTTTTATTTAGTTTATCAACCAATATTGGATATTAAAACAAACAAGATTGTCTCAGTAGAAGCCCTAATACGTTGGAGAGATAAAGAGTTAGGTATAATAAACCCATCAAAATTTATTCCTATAGCAGAGAAAAACCGATTGATTATTCCCTTAGGAGAATTTATTATTGAGGAGATAATTAAACAAATTTTGGAGTGGTATGAGAAGGATTACACAATTCTTCCTGTTTCAGTGAATATTTCCTATCATCAAATTCATGATGGAACATTTTTGAAATTCTTCAAGAGACTTATCAAAGATTACCATGTTGATCCAGCCTTAATAGAGATTGAAATTACTGAGAATATCCTTTTGCAAAATGAAGAAAAAACAAGAAGATTTATAGGCGAGTTAAAAGACATGAATGTGAAGATTTTAATCGATGATTTTGGAACTGGTTATTCATCTTTGAATTATTTATTGAAATATAAATTTGATGCTATCAAAATCGATCAATTTTTTATTAGAAAATTAGATGAGGAAGAGGATGACTCTTCTTTAAGATTAGTTCGTTCCATCATCCAAATGTCAAAAAGCTTTGGATTAAAATCGATTGCTGAGGGTATTGAAACTCAGAAACAAGTAGAAATATTACTTAGAGAAGATTGCGATTATGGACAAGGATATTACTATAGCAAACCTTTAAATCCAATGGAATTGGAAAAGTTTTTTAAAGTTCATACTTAGTTTTTTCTATATTCAAGCATAAGTGCAATTTCATGCGTTTAGAATGAAATCTGAAAAAAAATCATATTAAAGAGTATGCAATGAATAAAAACTGCTTTACGAGTAAATTTTTTTGAATATAATGAGAGTCGAAAATAAAAAATGTTTGAAAAGGGAAATTTTTTGGAGTTTTTTTGCTATTATTATAGATGACATTTGTTATTAAAGAATTAATTTATAGATTGGAGAAATCCTATGTTTGATTTTACCAAAAGAGCTAAAAAAGTTTTAAATGAATATGCCCAACAAGAAGCGAAACGACTTGGTCATGATATGATTGGTCCTGAACATATTTTATTAGGATTACTACGAGAAGAAGATTCGGTAGCCATAAAAATTTTAAAGAATCTCCAAGTCGATCTAAAAGAGCTAAAAAAAGAAATAGAAAGAAGAGCAAAACAGGGAAGTGGTTCATTACTATTGGAATTATCACCAAATCCTGATAAATTTCAAAAAATTATTGATTATTCTAAAGAAGAGGCTCGAAGATTAAAACACAACTATGTGGGAACCGAGCATATCCTACTTGCGTTGCTTAGAGATAGCAATAATATAGCTGGTGCTACCTTGGCTCAGTTTCAAATCAATTATTCCGTAATTAAAGGGGAAATCTTAAGAATTTTAGGGGTTTCAACCAATCCAACACAAGCGACTCAATCCACACCAACGGGAAGACCAGCTCCCGAAAAAAATAAGACTCCAACTCTGGATGAATTTGCAAGGGATCTAACTCAGATGGCTTTTGAAAGAAAACTAGATCCAGTAATTGGTAGAGAAATGGAAATTGCGAGGTTAACACAAGTTCTATGTAGGAAAACGAAAAACAACCCTGTCCTTATCGGTGAGGCGGGAGTAGGAAAAACAGCTATAGTAGAAGGTCTGGCGATCCGAATAGCCAATGGAGAAGTTCCTGATATCCTCATGGATAAAAGGGTGGTGGCATTGGATTTAGCTTCTTTAGTTGCAGGAACAAAATATCGTGGTGAGTTCGAGGATCGTTTAAAGAAAATACTAAGGGAAATTCAGAATGCAAAAAATATCATTGTATTTATTGATGAATTGCACACAATCATTGGTGCTGGAGCTGCAGAAGGTGCAATAGATGCAGCTAATATGTTAAAGCCTGCTTTAGCAAGAGGAGAAATCCAATGCATTGGTGCTACAACCCTGACAGAATATCGCAAATACATTGAAAAAGATGCTGCATTGGAAAGAAGATTTCAACCAATTCACGTGAAAGAGCCAAGCATTGATGATGCTATCATGATCTTAAAAGGATTAAAGAGTACCTTTGAAAAGCACCACAGGGTTGTATACATGGATGAAGCATTGGAAATGGCAGTCAAATTATCAGCACGATATATAAACGATCGCTATTTGCCCGATAAGGCAATCGATATTATCGATGAAGCAGGTGCAAGAGCTCGACTTCAAAATTCAAAACGACCTGATGAGATCATAGAACTTGAAGAAGAAATCAAATTATTAACTAAAAAGAAAGATGATTTGGTGAAAGCTCAAGAATATGAAGCTGCTGCACAAGTTCGAGATGAAATCGCAACCAAAAAACTTCAATTAGAAGAAATCATACAAGATTGGCAGGAAAAATTATCGAATTATGCCATTCAAATCCAAGAAGAAGACATTTATTCAGTTGTAAGTATGTGGACCGGAATTCCCTTAGAAAGGATTGAAGAAAGCGAAGCTAATAAACTACTCAAATTAGAAGAAGAACTAAAAAAGAGGGTAGTAGGTCAAGATGAAGCTATTCACTTAGTAAGTAGAGCTGTTCGTCGTTCACGGACAGGCTTTAAAGATCCAAGAAAACCCTCAGGTTCTTTTATTTTCCTCGGACCAACGGGAGTAGGAAAAACCGAATTAGCCAGAGCTTTAGCAGAGTTTCTTTTTGGAAAAGAAGAAAAACTTTATCGTTTAGACATGTCTGAATATATGGAACCCCATTCAGTTTCTAAGTTGATAGGTTCTCCCCCAGGTTACATTGGATATGATGATGCAGGACAACTGACAGAATATGTTCGTCGCAATCCATATTCGGTGATTCTTTTTGATGAAATCGAAAAGGCACATCCTGATGTCTTTAATATCCTTTTACAAATTTTAGAAGAAGGAAATTTGACAGATACTCATGGTAGAAGAGTTGATTTCAGAGATACCATAATCATCATGACGTCAAATATTGGTGCAAGAGAACTCCAAAAAAGTGGAAAAATGGGGTTTTCTGAAAATGAAGCAAGAAGAGAAGAGAATAAGAAAGAAAAGGCTTTAGAGGCTGTGAAAAGACACTTTAATCCCGAGTTTTTGAATCGTATTGATGAGATAGTGGTATTTAATTCTTTAAATAAAGATCAAATAAAACAAATTGTGGATATCATGATAAATCGACTAAACCAATATCTATTCGATAAGAAAATCATGATCGAAATAGATGAAACTGCAAGGACATATTTTGCTGAAAAAGGTTTCGATGAAAAATATGGAGCTAGACCTTTGCGAAGATTAATCCAAAAAGAAATCGAGGATTACTTAGCAAATCGTTTTCTTGAAGGAGCATTCCGTGAACCTACGAAGGTTTTTGTGAGCTACATTGAGAGTGAGCGAAAGCTACATTATAAAGAAGACTTTTGGAAAGAATATGAAGATATTTACAAGCAAAAGCAGTTAGAGAGAGAAATGAAAGAAAAAGAACGTAAAGAAAGAAGTTCAAAAATAACTTTGAAAAAGGTCAAAATAACTGAAGATTTTGACGTTGAACCAGCAAGTACTACAAAAACGAATTCATAATGGATTTGCAAATTCATCTTAATATAACAACTATGGCATTCTATACTTATTTAGGTTTTTTAGTAATCTTCTTTTACTTAGCTTATAAGTATTTATTTCACTTCAAAAGGAAAAGTAACTTGATCTTAGCTGAAGTTGAAAGAATAGAAGTTCAATTTCTTAAGAACTACAAGGGGGTTGAACCCTATATAGGGTTTCATTACAAATATTCTGTCAAAAGAAAGAAATATTCAGGTTTTTTTAAAATCCCTTTTAGTCTTATATTAGAGAATCAAAATCAGATGGAACTTATCTTCAATGAGGAACTTCAAATCCCCATTTTGAAAGTCAATAATGAAACTTACATAGGTGACGAAGCAATTGAATACAAACTCTTACAACTCATACCTTCACTACCCATACGTTATTTAACTTCTGACCCTGCTAGGAACTTTGTTTTTCCTCTAAATAAAAATTATAGTTTTTTTCGAAAGACAATAAAAAGGTTAAGTTGAAAAAAATTATTGTTATAAACGTTTTTAAGAAAAATTTAGTAAGTATGACTCGTTTATACTTATCTCTTTTTTTCTTTATGATCTTTATCAATAACCTATTGTCGTCTTATCCTCCGAATTACGAGGATGCATTAAAGCTCTTTCAGAAAAAGGAATATGAAGCTTCTTTGTACAAGATACGAGAAGTATTCGATTCTTATCGAAATTCTTTGGAATTTCGTTTATTGGCAGCATCCAACTATTTGGAACTCAAAGATTATAAAAATGCTTTAGCTCACTTGAAGTATGCTTCTATTGATCATCCGAATTCAGTGGAAGTAATGATTTTGTTCGCAGATGTTTATAATCAAATGGGTCAGTGGAACCAAGCCTTACAAGCTTTAGAAAAAGCAATGTCATTAGCAAAACAGGATAAAACAAAAGAAAAACATTTACGCTACTATTATGCAAAGACGTTTTATTATTCGAAAAATTACGAAAGAGCAAAGAAAATTACAGAAGCTTTGATTGCTGAGGACTCTAATTTTTTGGAGGCTTTGTATTTGGATGCACTTATTTATTTAGCAAAAAAAAACTTTGAGTTAGCGGAGTTTCGCTTTCGAACGATTTTGTCACATTCTAAAATTGAAAAAGATTTAGCAAGGTCCATTTATAATAATTTAGGATACATCCAAGAAGTTTATGCTCAAAATCAGCCCAAGAACTCAAAAGAAAAGAATTCGTTTCTACGAGAAGCGAAAAGATATTATGAATTAGCCTTACAAATACAAAATGATTATTCCATTGCACAAGACAATCTCGCACGATTAACAAGAGATGAAAAATGAAAAAAGCATAGCTGTTTATACCCTAGGATGTCGTTTGAACATTTATGAGTCCGATGGTATTTTACAGCAATTTATAAGTCAGGGATATTCCTACAAAAATTGGTGGGAAGGTGCTGATGTTGTCGTAGTAAACACTTGCACTGTTACTCATCAAGCGGATTCGAAAAACCGAAACATTATCCGATCTTTGCATCGTATCAATCCAAAATCAAAGATTATTGTAACAGGATGCTATGCACAAACAGAAATCGAAGAACTAAAAAAAATCCCAGAAGTCTTCGCCATCATTGGGAATGAAAAAAAGAGTCAAATCTTTCAAATTTTTGAAGAACTAGAACAAGTTCAACAAAAAGAAAATCTTTATTCTACTGGTCCTCTGGTTGAGTTTCATCAAGCAAAAAAAAGAAGAAAAATACAAAATCCATTTGATTATGGTTTGGTAGCTCCTATAGGGCACACTCGTGCTTACGTAAAAATACAAGATGGATGCGATCGTAAGTGTTCTTATTGTAAGATTCCCCTTGCAAGAGGGGGTGGTGTATCTCGTCCTATTGATGATATCCTAAGACACATTGATTATCTACAATCCTTAAAGATACCAGAAATCATTCTAACGGGAGTGAATATCGGCTGGTATCGTCATGAAAATATTCGATTTATTGATTTGTTGGAAAAAATCTTAGATAGACTTTATTACAGTAGATTGAGAATCTCAAGCATTGAGCCTTCGGATGTAAATGAAACCTTAGCGAAACTCACCTTGCATCCTAAGTTCTGTAATTTCTTGCATGTTCCTTTGCAAAGCGGTTCTGATCGAATTTTACGATTGATGAAACGAAGTTATAATTCGATAACCTTTACAAAAAGAATAGAAAAAGTTCTAAAATATAACCCCAATATTTTTTTGGGAACGGACGTTATTGTGGGATTTCCAACTGAAACTCAAGAGGATTTGCAAAATACAATGAAACTCCTAAAAGAACTTAATTTTGCTCATATTCATCCTTTCCCATTCTCCCTTCGAAAAGGAACGGAAATAGAAAATTTTATCCGTGAACATAAGATTTCTTTGTTTAGTAGAAATGAATTGAAAGCAAAAGTTCACTTGTTTTTAGATTTGAAAAAAGAATTATTTTTAGAATATGTAAAAAAGAATCTCCATCAAGTTTTTGAAGGAATCATAGAAGACGTCCAAGAAAATCATAAAAATCATGTCAAAATCCTAACTGATAATTATTTGAATATTCGAGTTGATTTGCCTCAAGATAGTCAAAGCTACAAAAAAGGGCAGTTTATCCATGTTCGTTTAAAAAATTTTACATTAACATCCGAAGCCGAAGAAATAGAGCTCATTGGTGAAGTCTTATAGCTGTCTTAAGTATGAGATATCAATAAACTTATCTGGGTCCTTTTTCGCAAGAAAGCCGTACACATAAGGATTGATTTGAAGTTTTTTTACAATTTGGCACCCTGCCTCTTGAATGAATACCATCATTCTTTCAGAAGATACTTTTTGATGGATATCGGGTCCTACTGGAAGTTCTACTTTTTCCCAATCAAGGATTACAAAATAACCGTCTTTTTTTAAGATTCTACCTGTACCTAAAATTCCTAAAGTAGGGTTTGCAAAAGTTGATAACACACAAGAAATGAAAATCATGTCCATTTCGGGAATCCATTCTGGTAGCAAAGGATGTTCTGTTTTTTCTACATGGAATGGAATAAAGTTTTTTAAGTTTTCTTTTACTTTTCTTTTGAGGGTGAAATCAATCAATACTTCTTGGCATTCCGCTCCCCAAACAAATATATCGGATTCACCATATTCAAAAAATGCGTTCAAAAAATAGCCATTTCCCATACCAAAATCTAAAAGATTCTGAACTCCTTTTAAAGGGATTTGAGAAAAAATCTTATCAATTGGAAATAGTTCTCTTCGTTTGTGGGAGAGTAAAAATTCGTGATACTCTGGATTTTCGTAATAGGGAAGACCTCTCATTTTTTATTTACAAACAATGAATTTTCGTTTATAGTAAACCGAAATAAGAGTAAATGAAAATATGAAAAGAACATTTTTGTTCGTTTTTTTATATTTAATCTTTCAAAGCTCTCAACATGCAATCACCCGAGCAAAAAATATTCCAGGGGTTGATCCTTTGCCTATTGCCATTCTAGAGAAAGAAGCTCCCACACAACCAACTCAAAAAGATACAACCACCAAAACAGAAGAAACACCTACGTCAAAATTTCCTGATTTTCCAAAAATACGCAATCTAAAAGTTGTGCCAGATCCGTCTTATCCTTTTTCGGCAAGAATTACGTGGGAAATTTCTATGAACAATGATACTCCTATCTACGTTGTTAGATATACAAGGCCTATTTCTACAAGGGATATTTTGTTGAGTTCTTACAATTTAACGAATCCACCTTTACCACCTAATACAACTTCTTTTATTGATTATGATATTCCAGAAGGAGTTTATTACTATGCCGCTGTGACATCGTTTGAATTGAGTAGAGATGGGGTTTTGATTTTGAAACCAGATGTGAACTATACCATTAATCCATTTGTTGTATATAGGACAGAAAGAGAAAATAAGAAAGAAGTTTCTCAAACTCAAACAATAGAAAGTGTAGATAAATCAAAATTGACATCAAGTGACTACGAGATTTCTGAGTTATCGGCAATCAATACAGATAAAGTAGTGATACTAAATTGGAAACCTCTCCCCATACAAAATATCAAGTATAGAGTATATAAAGGAAAAGAACCCTTAGATTCATTGGAAAGATTAAAAAGGTCCATTTTTATTGGAGAAACGATTAAACCCTTTTTTATTGATGAAAACCCTATTGAAGGAGAACCTTTCTTTTATGGTGTGAGTGTGTTGGATGTTGATTCAAACGTAGAATATGCAAGCTTAAAGTTTCAAAGGTCCTATATTAATCATACTTTTAAAAAACAAAGAATTGATTATCAATACAAAGAGTTTTTGCCTGATTCTTTGATTGCTTATCAAGTGGATAAAACTTCTATTCAACTCTTTTGGGTGGATGCTGGACCTGGTGTAAAATATTATCGTGTTTATCGAAGTAATTTTCCTATATCAAGTACAAAGTCTTTAGAAGATGCTAATTATATTGGGAATGCTCAATCTGGTAGGCTTGGTTTTATCGATCGAGATTTAAAACCTGATCGATATTTTTATGCCGTTTTTCCTGTTTTATCAAATGAAAATGAATTAAGAGTTTTTTTTCCCAATCGAACTTTTACAACATTTTCAATCATCATTCCAAAATATGAGTCTTCGGAACTAAAAAAAGACTCAGAGAAGCCAGTAGAACCAGTAGGAAAAGAAGAGATGGTAGAAACAGAGTCACGAAGAACTAACATCAAAAGTATCAGTGTCAAATTGGAAGATAAAAATTCAGTAAGACTGATATGGGACTACTATCCAGAACTTTCTTCTAAAATCAAAGTTTTGATTTATCGTAGTCCCATGCAAATTACAAAATACGAAGAACTCAAAGATAAAAGCATTTTTATAGGAGAATTTCCATTGGTAGCAGGAGTTTACGTCGACAAAAATCTGCCGGCTGGGAAGTATTATTATAATTTTTTAGAATATAACACAGATACAAATAATATCAC
Source organism: Leptospiraceae bacterium (assembly GCA_025059995.1). Taxonomy (NCBI): domain Bacteria; kingdom Pseudomonadati; phylum Spirochaetota; class Leptospiria; order Leptospirales; family Leptospiraceae; species Leptospiraceae bacterium. Next base: position 258,634 of record JANXCF010000003.1, on the reverse strand, counting down.
TGCTTTTTATTATTTAAAAAGACCAATAGAAATCCAACAGGAAGAAGTGGAAATTAAAACAGATGAACAACGTATTATCAATCCTCGAGATCAAAAAGCCCTCATAACAGAAGAATCAAAAATTAACGTGACTAATATTAATCAAACTCAAAGTCTAGAATCTGAGAATGAAAAACAAACAAAAACGAATCAGGCTTCTTTAGAAACTAAACAGGAAGAACCCAAAAAAATAAAAAGTAAAAATCCCTTCGACATTAAAAAAGAAATACAAACAATCATAGATTGGATATACAAACAGAAAAGATATACTGATGCTGAACAAAAAATTCGAAGTTTACTCTCAATACAAGATTTGAGTGATCAAGAGAAAGGACAATTGAAGTTCTATTATGGGGTATTATTATATCGACAGAATCGATTGGATGAGGCAAGAAGGTTTTTTGTTGATCCTGACGTTCAAAGTTTTGATGCTCAACGAGCTAATTTTTGGTTGAAAAGAACTTTAGAATAGGAGTTAGATGTGAATTTTAATTCTCTTTGGATTTCTCTTTTAGCCAGCATGATTTTTATTCTTGCTGGGCTTGTGCTTATTGCTATTGATTATTCGAGCTTGGAGAAAAATTATCGATTGGTTTATCAGGATATCACAAAGAACCTCATACCCAAAGAGATAAAAGACGAAGAACCTAATCCACGCACGAAAGAAAAATTAAGAAGTGAGCTCATCATGGCAGATGAATACTTGAAGCAAAATTCAGTAGAGTCAATACGCAAGGCTTTGGATATTTATAATAAAATCTACTCTTTCGCGCAGGAAGAAGATTTAAAGCAATTAGCGAAATTTGGACTATCGTATTCTTTATATCGTTTAAATGATGAGAACCGTTCCCTTCAACACTTAAGAGAATTAAAATCACGAAAAATCATAAACCCTGCACTGGAAGAAGAAATAGATTACCTATTGGGAAGAATTCTACTTTTAGGGGATAATGAAGAAGAAGGAAAAGCGATATTGCAAAATCTTTTAGCAAAGACAAACTCAAAAGAATTAAAATCAAGAATCCATTCTACTTTTGGTGATTACTATTATAAAAAAAAGAATTACCAAAGAGCTCAAAAAAATTACTTTTTGGCTTTAAGATACAATCCTGATCACCTTTATGCTGAGAGGGTATCCCAAAACTTAAAGCAGAACAAAAAGTATCTACCCATCGAATACGAAAATTATAACTTTGAGACCCCAACGGGAATACTAGACAAAGTGAAAGAAAAACAAAAAGAAGAGAAAAAATCAAAAGATACAAAAACCATCAAAAAACAAGAAACCACTCAAAAAATAGAAAGAAACGATAAACAAGATAAAAAAGATAAACAAGAAGAAAAACAAAAAACCTCTCAAGACAAAATTGCTCACAATCACAAAGAAGAAAATGAACAAAATAATTTATCTTTTTCTGAACAAATTGAAATGTTTAGGCGTGAATTAAAAATCGCTGTAGCAAATATCTATCAAAAAAGTTATTTGGAAGCCTATAATCAATTGGTTCAACTAGAAAGAAAAATCATGAACTTTTTACAAAAAAAATCTCTATCAGAAAAACAAAAAAGCAAGATTTATGAGATTTTAGAAAATGTGTACTTTCGGCTTGGAGAATTACAAGAAACTCAAAAAGAAAAGAGCTTGGCAAGGATTTATTATGAACGTGTCATCACAAATCCGAATGAACTTTTAGATCAAATGGCGATGATAAAAATAGGAATTTCCTATTTTGATGATGATGAGTTTCAAAAGGCGTATCAATACTTTAAGAAAGCATATGATTTTGATCCAAGAGGGAAATATTCCCAAGAAGCGTTAGAATGGCTGAAAGAAACAGAAAAAATCCTTTTGGAAAAACAAGGTAATTTTCAGTAGTTAATCATAGCTTCATTCAAATCGATATTAACTGACTCGGTTTCGTTGGATTTATCTTGGGAAAATAAGTGAATGTAGTATTCTTCATCGATTTCTGGTTCAATACCAAAGATTTCATAAATACGAAGTGGGACATCGTTCAGGTAATTTAAATTTTGAAATTCTTTTTGTAATCTTCCAGAAACTATGAGTGGCACTAAGTTGTTGGTATGGGTTTTTACGGACAGGTCTTCTAAATTCCCATGATCTGAAACTATGATCAATGTATCATCTTTATCAAGAGCTTCTAAAATCCCTTGGATGAATCTTTCTAACTTTTCGATAATAAACTTTGCTGCTTCGAAAGATTGACTATGACCAGCTTTGTCGGATAGAAAATACTCAAAAATTACCAAATCATAATTATGAGAAATTTCTACGGCGTCTCTTCCTCGTTGTATGGGATCCATAATGGGAACGACTTCTTTGAGTTCTGGATAGTATTCATGCATGATATGATGAGTGATGTCCATATAAAGAGCTCTTTTGTTGAGAATATCGTTTATTGTGAACAAGTTCTGACCAGAGGCTTTTTGAGTATGGGTGGATGCACTGGCAATTCTTGGGAGTTTCTCTAATTTTTTGAGGAACTTTGGAGTATATGCATTTAAGAATGTAGCTCTTAGTTGATGTTCTTTAAACTTTTTTATGATTGAGTGATCGTAAATGATGGTTTTTAGTTTGGGACCTGGAAATCCTGTGATGTGATAACCGATGATTTTCGGTGCATTAACTCCGGTCCATAGACTGGTCTGACCTGTAGCAGATTGGGGAAGTCCTGCAATTCCCATATTAGCATCTAAAGGATAAACCTTGAACTTTTTGTGAAGTCCATTATCTATATATAATTTCCCTGTGCAAACTTGTAGGATTGAAGTTGCATATCGTGAGAAGGGATTTTTTTCTGCGTTGTTTTCACCAATCCCGATTCCATCGATGAAAAAATAGATTAAACTCATGGTATTAGTATAAAGATAATACCTTATGAATGAAAATCAATTAAATTTGATTGCTTTTTTGCATATGTTCAAGAAAAAAATTAGGAATGGATTGGAATCGTCCAAAGCTTTGGAAGGAAATTCAAAAGGCTTTTTTAGAACATAAACTGCAAAGATACATGATTGAATTTGATACGGTTTCTTTAGAAACAAAAATAAACAAAATCCGCCAGAAAATTTTTGGTGAACAAGAGTTCTTAGAGCTGAAAGATAAAGTTCTGTTCCATCAACCTCAGTCCTATCTCAATAAGGTGAGTTTTTATGAGAAAAAATATTTTTTTGATAAATTCTTTAGGAAAGAGATATTAGATTTTCTGAAAAAAAAGTATAGTGAAGATTTTGAATTCTTCCTTTTGTTAAGTTTGGAAAAAAATTTTTTTGCTTTAAATCAAAAGCTCCATGAATATCTAAAAAAAGACTTCAATTACCTTGATGGATTAGTTATTCTTGCATCAAATGAGTTTTCTTATGGCTATTTTCCTTTATTAGCGTTCAATGTCGATGAAGAGACAAAAAAAAATTTGTATATCAATTTTGATGATGATTTATTTCCCATGAATGAGATTACAAAAATCCAAGATGATATGTTGGAATTTGTAAAAATAACGAATGAATTACTATTAAACCCATTCTTTACCAAGCGTTTTTCGTCGGAGATTTTAAAATCCATACAAAGGTTAATTCTTTTTAAAAAAGTATACGGAAGTATTGAGTTTGTCTTAGTTTGTTTTTTTGGTTCCCAAGAAAATTTAGAAAATTTTATCAAATCGAATTCAATTGAAAGACTAAATGTCTTTTTGGATTTGATGTATGATAAGTTAACTTTTTATAGTTATGTTTTCACTTTTTATTCATTAAAGTTTATGAAAAGAAAAATATTTTTACTGATTATGAATCAAATAAAAGTTGTTTCGAATAAGTTCAATGAAGCTGTTATAGTAGAGATTGAGTTCCAACAAGATCCAGACAATCTAAAAACTTTAATCGAAGATATAAAAATTTTCCAAAAAAAGTTCGAAAACCAAAAGGACTACACCTTGATGAGAGTTCGTTTTAAAAAGTTATTCATAATCTTTAGAAATCATGAGGTGTATCATAAGCACTTTCATCAAATTCTTAACGAAATCAAACAAACAATCAGACATTCTTTGAAGGTTAATTATAAAATAATTTCGCCCAAAGAATGGACATACGTAAATTTCTAATTTTTACTTTTGCCTTCTTTTGGTTAAAAGAACTTTTATCGTGTCCAGGTATGCTTGAATTTGTTGATATTCTTCAAAAAGCAAAAAGGAACTATCAAGAAAAAAATTATCAAGAAGCTTTTTTATATTATGAAAAGATCCAAAATTGTCCAAGATTTCATTCTACTGAAGCCAATCTTTATGAGTATTCATACACTATTTACCAATATTGTAAAGACAAAGATATTCTTAAAGAATGTAGAACTCAACTCTTAAAATCTACAAGTTTATTACAGAAAGCTATTGAACTTTTGAAGCCAGAAGATGCGTTTTTTGACCTTTTATATGAAAGATATTTTTTGCTTGGTCATATTTATTTTGAACTGAGTCAGTGTTTGGAAGCAAAAAAGGCATTTCGCAAGGCTTATAGTTTTAAAAAGACGAATGAAGCTTTTCAAAATTGGCAAAACTTACAAAAATTATGTCCTTAACCACTTTTTTAAATGCCAAAAAATTACATTTATTTTTAATTTCTTTCCTAATAACGAGATAAAATTTCTTCCTTTTGGTATTAAATTTGCTTACTATAATTAGATAAAAGATTAAAAATTCTTGACTTTTTTAAAAAAAATATTTTATTAGAAACAAAATTAGCAATCAAAATAATTGATTGCTAATTTTTAAGTAATACATAATAATAAAGGGTTGAAAGAAAGGATGGAAAAAAAAGTAAATGAATCTATTACCATCAAACAATGGAGCGAAGATGAATTTAATGATATTTTAGATCATCGTGAAAAGGTAGTTTTACTTTTATTGATTGAGGATTATATTGATTTAGGAGTTCCGATAAGTAGTTTACAATTAGTTGAAAGGCATAAATTAAAGTGGAGTTCTGCCACAGTTCGATACATCTTATCAGAATTGAATGAGAAGGGATATATTTACGCACCCCACAGGAGTGCAGGTAGGTTGCCAACAACAAAAGGGTATCGGTATTATATAAAGAACCTACCTATTGATCTTCCGCCGTATTCTCCTTCAAAAGAAAAACAAAATATTATACAAAGAGAGTTTTTAAGTAGAAAGTTTGAAATTCCTGATATTTTAGAGAGTAGTTGTAAATTGATTAGTATTCTAACGAATTACATGGGTATTGCTATACCACCTATTTTAGAGAAAAATATACTTCGTCATATTGAAATCATAGATGTAGGTGGTGAAGAGGTGTTGATGATATTACTCACAAGATCTGGTTCTGTTTATAGTCGTTTAATCCACTTAGAAGAAAGAGTCCCACGAAATATTTTGGAACAAATATCTCGCTTCTTAAATGAAAATTTTAGTGGTATGGATATCAAAGAGATCCATCAACTTCTAAATAGTGGTGATGTATCTCCTATTGGAGAAATGTATCGTTATGCATCATTGATTATGAGAACCTTATCTGCTCACTTTAAAACTCTTAACGAAGTGGAAGACGTTATCATTGCTGGGATTGATCGATTTATCGAAGAGTTGGAGAGTCGTGGTGAACATCTCATAGATATATCTATGCTTTATAACTTAAAAGAAGTATTTCGCAATATTTTAGTTCAATCTTCGGAGTTGGATGATATCGTGGTTTCTATCGAAGGTGATCGAAATCCTCAGTTGAACGGACTTAGTGTTATCACGGGAAGTTATAGTATGGGTGATAGAAAAATAGGAGCAATGGGGGTTGTAGGACCTAATCGTATGAACTATAAGTCGGTAATACAAATCTTAGAGTATTTTCGATTAATGATTTCAAGCATGATTACCAAAATAAATCGTTAGGAGGTGGAACATGGAAGAAAAAGAGAAAATGGAATTTACAAACATTGATATCGCAGAAGGAATGGTAGAGTCATCTGTAAAAAGCGAAGATTCTAATGATGCGAATGATAATTCTTCAGTTAAAACAGAAGATGAACAAAAAGGAATCAATTTAGAAGAAGAATATAATAAACTAAAAAAAATAAATGAATTCCTTAAAGAAGAACTTCAAAAGGCCCTTGAACAAGTAGATTTATTTAAAGACCAATGGGCACGAGAAAGAGCTGAATTTTTGAATTATAAAAAAAGGGTTCAACAAGAAATCCAAAATTCTAAAAGCATTGGTATTGAAGAATTTGCAAAGAAATTGTTTGGAGTGCTGGATAATTTAGACATGGTTTTATCTTCAAGACAAAATCATCCAGAAGTTTTGAATTTTGTCTTGGGAGTAGAATTAATACGCGAAGAATTTCTAAAAATTTTAGGACAATACTTTATCAAACCATCTGTGGAAAAAGGAGACAAATTCAATCCCTCTTTAATGGAAGCGATTGATGTGGAAATTCGAGAAGATTTACAAGAAGAAGTAGTATTGGAAGTTTATAAAAAAGCATATATCAAAGAAGAACCTAATCAGAAGATAAATGTTCTTAGGGTAGCTTCTGTAAAAGTCGGTAAACCCAAACAAGCAATTATTTCAGATCGTCATAATCATTTTGATTCAGAAAAGACAAATCCAAATCCCAATTAAAACTAAAAGGAGAAGCATATGGCAAAAGAAAAAATCATAGGTATTGATTTAGGAACAACTAACTCCGTAGTGGCAATCATGGAAGGTGGTGAACCTGTGGTAATACAAAACGCCGAAGGTTCCAGAACAACCCCTTCCATCGTTGCATTTGTTGATAAAGATACGAGATTGGTAGGTCAATTAGCAAAAAACCAAGCAATTACAAATCCAAGAAATACAATTCGTTCCATCAAACGTTTCATGGGGAAACGATTTTCAGAAGTGCAGGATGAATTAAAATATGTATCTTATAAAGTGATTCGTTCTGGTATTGATGGTGTGAAAGTAGAAACGGATTATGGTTCTTTTACACCTCAGGAAATCTCAGCCTTCATTCTTCAAAAAATGAAGCAAACAGCTGAAGACTACTTAGGACATCCTGTAAAAAAAGCCGTAATCACAGTTCCTGCTTATTTCAATGATGAACAAAGACAAGCAACAAAAGATGCAGGTAGAATAGCTGGTCTTGATGTGGTGAGAATTATAAACGAACCAACTGCCGCTGCGTTAGCTTATGGATTGGATAAAAAACACAAAAACCTCAAAGTAGCAGTATATGACTTGGGTGGTGGAACTTTTGATATTTCTATTTTGGAATTAGGTGATGGTGTTTTTGAAGTAAAATCGACAGCTGGAGATACCCACTTAGGAGGAGATGATTTTGATCAAGCCATCATGCAATGGTTGATTGATGAATTCCGCAGAGAAACAGGGATTGATCTATCTAATGACAAAATGGCTTTACAACGACTAAAAGAAGCAGCAGAAAAAGCCAAAATTGAACTATCAGGAACTCATCAAACACAGATCAATATCCCATTTATTACAGCAGACCAAAGCGGACCAAAACACATGAATTATACCCTCACAAGGGCAAAATTCGAACAGTTAGTCAAACATTTGATTGAAAAAACGAGAGGACCGTGTGAGCAAGCTCTACGAGATGCAGGCTTAAAACCCAGTGATATTGATGAAGTTATCTTAGTTGGAGGTTCAACGAGAATCCCCGCTGTTCAAGCTTTGGTAAGAGAAATCTTTGGAAAAGAACCCAATAAATCTGTTAACCCTGATGAGGTCGTTGCCGTGGGTGCTGCTATCCAAGGAGGCGTTTTGGCAGGAGAAGTCACCGATGTTCTTCTTCTTGATGTAACACCGCTATCTTTGGGAATTGAAACTTTAGGAGGTGTATTTACCAAACTCATTCCAAGAAATACGACTATACCCACAAGAAAGTCTCAAATCTTTACAACTGCTGCAGATAACCAAACTGCTGTGACCATACATGTGCTACAAGGTGAAAGAGAAATGGCACGAGACAACAGAACTTTGGCACGTTTTGAGTTAGTGGGCATCCCACCAGCACCAAGAGGAGTGCCTCAAATTGAAGTAACATTTGATATAGATGCAAACGGAATTGTTCATGTATCTGCGAAAGATCTAGCCACCGGAAAAGAACAAAAAATCCGTGTAGAAACCACGAGTGGTTTAACCGAAGAAGAAATCCAAAGAATGATCAAAGAGGCAGAACAATACGCCGAAAAAGATAGACAAGCAAGAAGACTTGCAGAAGCAAGAAATGAACTCGATAATATTATCTATTCATTAGAAAAATCAGCTCGAGAGTCAAATCTTTCTCCTGATGAAAGAAAGCGCATTGATGATGCTATCCAAAAAGCACGTTCAGTAATGGATTCAGATAGAATTGATGATATCTATCGAGAAAGAGATAATCTATCGAGATTATTTAATGAATTCGGAAGTAAATTTGCTCAAGGTGGTTCTTCTCGTAACTATCAGAATGCTTCTGATGCACAAAATGATGATAAGAAGAAAGGAGAGAAGGTTGTAGATGCCGATTATACAGTAGTTGATGAAGATAAAAATTAAATCAAACCCCTCGTATTGAGGGGCTTTTATTTAAAGGTAGGTGAGCTATGCCAACAAATACCAATAAAGATTACTATGAAATCTTAGGAGTCAGTAGAAATGCTACATTAGATGAAATCAAGTCAGCTTATAGAAAACTTGCTTTGAAGTATCATCCCGATAGAAATCGTGATGACCCAAGTGCAGAAGAGAAATTTAAAGAAATCACGGAAGCCTATGAGGTCCTCTCCGATCCTGAAAAACGTGCCATTTATGATAAATATGGCAAAGCAGGATTAGATGGAGCTGGTTTTGGTGGACAAGGTTTTGGATACAAAGCTTATACAGATTTTTCTGATATATTTAGTGATTTTACTGATCTTTTTGAAGAGATTTTTGGGCATAGCTTTCGTCAAAGTGGTGGGGAATATGTTCGAAGAGGAACAGACTTGCGTTATAACTTAGAAATAGATTTAGAAGATGCAGCTTTAGGTAAGGAATTAACCATTGAAGTTTCAAAAAAGGAAACTTGCGATGACTGTAATGGAACAGGCGCAAGAAAAGGTACAAGACCTCAGATTTGTTCTTTTTGTCAAGGAACTGGTAGAGTTCGAACCATGCAAGGTTTCTTTTCTATTACCAGACCTTGTCCTGAGTGTAGAGGAACAGGTAAGATCATAAAAGAGCATTGTCATAGATGTAGTGGTGAGGGAGTAGTTTTAAAAAAGAAAAAAATCAACATAAAAATTCCACCCGGTGTTGAGAATGGAAGTAAGATCCGTATTAAAGGCGAAGGAGAGGCAGGTTTAAATGGAGGACCACCAGGAGATTTATATGTAGTAACTTACATAAGAAAACATCCTATCTTTGAACGACAAGGGGATGACTTGGTTATAAAGGCTTCTATTCCTATTACTTTGGCGATTTTAGGAGGAGAAATAGATGTTCCCTTGATTGACGGAAAGAAAGCAAAACTAAAGATCCCTCCTGGAACACAGAGCAATCAAATATTTCGTCTTCGTGGGAAAGGAATGCCAATTATGGGAACCCATAACAAAGGTGATCAATTAGTCATTGTGGAAATCCAAGTTCCCCAAAAACTTTCGTATCGGGCAAAAGAGCTCATCAAAGAATTGGAAAAAGAATTCGAGTCGATGGGAATCCATAGAGAAACCTTTTCCAAACCTTAATTTACTTTACTGAACTCTTCTATAAAAAATTAAAGACTTAATGAATAACAAAATCAAACTAGGTATTGTTGGTGTTGGTCACATGGGGCAATACCATGTGAACGTGGCTATTTCTATTCCTAAAATTGAAGTAGTCGGTGTTTATGATGTTGACAAAGCAAGATTAAAAGAGATATCCGAAAAGTTTTACGTTAAACCTTATGATAACCTTGATGCTTTGATACGTGATTCTGATGCTTTGATCATAGCAGTTCCTACAAAATTTCATTTTGAGTTAGCAAAAAAATGCTTAGAGTCCGAAAAACACATATTAGTAGAAAAGCCAATCACGGAGACTGTTCGAGAAGCCGAGGAATTAATTGAATTAGCAGAAAAAAAGGGTTTAATACTTCAAGTTGGTCATGTGGAGCGGTTCAATGGTGCAATTTTGGAAATCAAAAAAATCATCGAAAATCCATACTTTATAGAGACAAAACGATTATCACCCTTTAATCCCAGAGTCAACGACATTGGTGTAGTTTTAGATTTAATGATTCATGATTTGGACATTATTCTGAATTTGATTCCTTCAGAAATTAGATCTATTTATGCTCGTGGTATAAAAGCCATCACAAAATACGAGGATTTAGCTACAGCTACGATACAATTTGAATCAGGAACCATAGCCAATTTAGTTGCAAGCCGAGTCACCCAAAATAAAATCAGAACTTTGACCATCACTCAAGAGAAATCTTATGTAGTATTGAATTTTGCCACACAAGATATTGATATCTATCGCATGGCATCAAGTGCTTATTTGATGACTAGGGAAGAATTGAAATATAAACAAGAATCCTTTGTTGAAAAAATCTTTGTCCACAAAGACAATCCCTTAAAATTAGAACATCTTCATTTTATTCATTGTATTTTGGGTCAGGAAGAACCTTTAGTCCCCAATCACAAAGACATATTAACCATGAAATACGCCCACCAAATAATTGAAGATATTTATAAACATTTTTAAATAATACTTCGTATAGCATTGATAATTCTTTCTACATTTCCAGAGGTAAGCATAGGATAAATGGGTATACATAGTCCTTTTTTCAGGAGTCGTTCGGAATTGGGAAATTTTTGGAAGGTTTCGTTTAAATATTTATGTAATGGCGTAGGTATGGGTTGAACTTCGATCTTTAAAGATTTGAAGTATCTTGTCATTTCTTCTTGGCTCTTTGAGAAGACCACAGGGAAGCGATGATAGTTATCGTATTTTGGGTTTTGGAAATATGTTTCGTGATGAGTATTCCTCAGACCTTCTAAAAATTTATGCCCTATTTTTTTTCTTCGTGTGAGGAGGTTTCCAATCTTGTTTAACTGGTGGATTCCTATTGCGGATTGAAAATCTTCTAAAAGATAATCAAAAGCAGTTTTGTTGAGATTTCGATTTTTTGAGTAAGTGATTTCGTTTAGTTCTTTTATGATTTTGTTATCGTTTGTAAGTATAATAGCTCCTTTTGCAGTAGTAATAATATCATCAGGATAAAGTCCGCAGATTTGGATTTTACTGAATTTGCCAATATTTCCATTTACTTCATCCTCATTTATGGAAATCTGAAAACCTAACATTCCTGTAATGTCTTCAATTACGTGAATGTTTTTTTCTTGTAGCAGATCAAAAGGGAATTCATAATATGCACCATACGTATAATCCGCGATGAAAACATCATTTTCTTTCATTTCTTTTGTGATGATTTCTTTTAGATGATCAGGATTAGGAAAAAAAGAGTTTTTATCTATTTCTATCAAACAGATTTTAGCATTTATATATTTTGCAGCATCTAAAGCGGATACAGGAGCTAAATTACTCATCCAGATGGTATTTGTCTCATTAATCTTTAGGCTCAAAAAAGCTAAGTGATAAGCACTTGTTTTTGCATTCACCGCCAAAGCATGTTTAAAATTAAGCGTTTCGCAGAATAATTTTTCGAACTTTTCTCGGATGGTTTCAGTAGTAAATTCATCCTCCAGTAAGCAATCTAAAACAGCTTCTAATTCTTCTTTAGCTAAGTAAGCTCGGTAGAACAGAATCGGCTTAATGGATTCTCTTTTTGTCAGATACGTCTGTATACTCATAAGTATAAAATTTACTGTATGATTCTATCGACAATCGGAATTTCTCAAGTTAGTCGATGGGTTGCTCATAATAATATAAGAATGAAAGAATCAGAAAGTCAAAGTTCTAAACTTTCTTTTGTTTTTTGGTTCAAAAGGGTGGTGGCTAAAAACGCCCATGCCTCAGAACTAAATATTAATATGATCTCTTGGTGTTTTAAATCACCAGGAAAAAATAAAATCTGACCTTCATGAAAACTCCATTCTTTTTGATTCATAATAACTTTGACGTTGCCTCGTAGAATTGTGATGATACTGGGAAAAAACTTCAAATGATAAAAAAGAGTTTTATCAAAATCTTGGTCTGATGAATGGATTAATTCCAGATAAAATTCTTCTATTGGAATTTGATAAAATTTAGAAATATTATTTGTTTTTTTTGGTCGTAAAGGACTTATGCGTTTTTTTTCGTAATCGAGGGTTGCTAACAGAGTTGGTATGTCTTTGAATTTGCTTGTAAGTCCTGCTCGTATGACGTTGTCGGAGTTCGTCATACATTCAACAATCGAACCTCTTAAATAGGCATGAGGAGTATTGGGCGGTAAAAACAATGCTTCGTTTTCTTTTAAGTGATAATAATTCAGTAGATAAATTGAATAAATCCCTGGATCATCTTTTCCAAATGTTTGATAAAGTTTAATAAACCATTGATCACGGATGGGATCAGGTGAAGCTTCCGAAAGAAAACTCAGAAATTCTTCTGTTAATGCTACTAATTTTTGTTTGTCAGCATTCATCAAGTTTGCATAAATTCTTTTTAAGGAAAATTCTGATTTTTGATCCCATAGCTCCTTTGTTGGATATTGATAAAAAAAGTTTAATAATTCTTCATGAGGACGAAAACCACAAAGAGCTTCAAAATCCCCTAAGCTGATGGCAATCTCAGGTTTGTGATTGGAGTCAGGATAGTTTGCTGGGTCCTTTTTGTGTAAAATGATGGCAGTTTTTTTGTCAGGATGGGATTGGATAGAAAGAGGTTTTTCTGCTTCTAAGATTTTCAGCAAAAAAGGGAACTCTTTTTTAAAAGACAAATCCTCTCCGAGAACATGGGAAGGATTTTCTTGTATCAACTGATAAAAATTGTAAGTTCTTGATGAATCATGAATGTCTTTTAAATGAGAGGGATTTTTAGGATGTGCACCTTTCCAGACTTCTGCAATGGGTTTTTCAGTTAGAAAGTGTGAGTGTTTCTTTTTCAGAAAAGTTCGAATGGAACTCTGATCATCCGTGCTACCCCAATCATAATACTGAACAGAAGGAATGAGCTCATAAAATGTATTCTGGCTCATAAATTTCTTAGAGTGTCGGGTTCTTTTAATTCTTTGGGTGGTTCATGAGAACGTAAAAAAACCGACTCGATGGCTTTGAATACAAAAAATCCCACAAACAAAAAGAAAGAAACATAAATAAAAATCTTCCAGAACCTCAAGTTGTCTTTGGGTTCAACGATGATACTCAACATATCGTTTATAAGATAACGAAAAATGCTTTTAATGAAGTTCCAGAATTTCACATTGGCAAAAAAATGAAAAAAACTCAGATTGCAAACAAACTTTCTTTATGAACAAAAGAGAATTTTCTTTTTACAATAGCAGAGACGTTTGGAATTCTTTTCAAGGTGATGAAATCGAAGATGAGGTTTTAAAAAATCTTTTTCTTCCATCAAAAAATATGACCTACATTATTTCTATTTCTGGAGGTCCCGACTCAGTTTTAGCAGCTTTTTTTTATTGGCATTTTTATCAAAAAAATTGGATAACACAACCAGTTTTGTTTCATTTCAATCATCAACTTCGAAAGGAAGCAGATGAAGAAGAAGACTTCGTTTGGAATTTATCTCGAGAGTGGGATTTGCCAATATACATAGAATCAAGAAACGTCAGAGAATTCGCCCAAAAGACAAAAACGAACTTAGAAAAAGCGGCACGCATCCTTCGATATAAAAGCCTTGTTCGACTCCAAAATAAATTAGCTTCATCTTGTTTGATTGTGACCGGCCATAATGCGGATGATTACGTTGAAACCCTGTTTTTACGTTTATTACGGGGTTCTTCGTTAAATCATGTTTATTTTCATCATCAAAGAGTCCTTCCTGTCAGGATTGCAAAAAAAGTTTTTACATTAAAAATTTTGAGTCCGCTACTTCTCTTCGATAAAAAAGAAATCCTAGAGTTTTTGGAAAATCAGAAACTCCCATACAAGATTGATGTTTCAAATTTTGATGTTTCCTTCAAACGAAATTTTCTTCGCCACAAAGTGATTTCTTCGCTTAAGAAATTGCAGTTTTCATCTAGTCGTTTGTGGCAAATTACCCATTTAAATCTGATGTTTTTTCAAGAACAAATTTCCCTTAGGGATTTTCTTTTTTTGGATAGAGTTTTATTCTTTCAACTTTCGAACCGGGAGGTAAAGATTCTTTTAGATCAAATTACAAAAAACTTGGGAATTTCGCCTTTTTCTCATCGTGTGATTTCAGAATTCATTTTGCAATCTTATCAAAAAAGAATTCAGATCGAAACGAAAGAATGCCTCATTCAAAGTGTAAAAAGAAAACTTTGGTTTTTTCGAAAAACATCTTTGTATCTAAAGCCCCCCATCATCCAAAAAGAACCAAATCATTGGAAAGTTCAATGGCATGAAGAAGAGCGAATCTACCCACAATCATACGAAAGGATAGAATACATAAAAAACGAAAAACAAAAAAGAATCAAAGACATTGTATCACAAACCCTTCGAGAAAAAGAAATCCCATTATGTGTTAGGGTTTTCATTCCCTATGGCATAAAGAAGAATTCTTCAAATTACTCCATCAAAATTTTTCTTTCTTTCTTAGATGGCTTTTGGGATTTTGAGATTTTTTTGTAAACTATGCTTAGTGCTTTTATTCATCACGGAAAGTTCTTGCGAAATCCTATCGTAATAGAAATGTTTGTGGTTTTTTTGTTTCTGCCATTTCTTTACACAATACCTAATGTTCGTTCTTTTTTGCATGGAGTTCTCAGTGACTACCCCTTGTTGTTAAAACTGCTACCTTTGTTGTTTTTGTTTTTTCTTGTTTTGGTTTTCTTTTATGTTATTAATAGAAACTCTTACCAAATCAGGGATTATTTTTCGAAAAAAAATTTAATAGAAAATGCCTATTATTTAAAAATCATCTTTTTTCGTTTTTTGTTGATTGTGGTTTCGACTTCTATTTTTGTTTATTTCGTATTTCCTGAGAGGTTCTTTTATTTTTGGAAAGATTTTTCTCAGTATTCTTTGATTATACTCTTGGTTTCAATTTTTTATCCCATTTTGTCGGTGATACCACAAGAATTCATTTTTAGAATTTATTTTCTTCATCGATATTCCCCTCTTTTTTCGTCTCAAAAAGAACTCATTTGGGTAAATAGTTTGCTATTTATGTTCATTCACATCATTTACGAAAACTTCGTAGCTCTGCTGTTTACTTTTTTGGGAAATTTTTTGTTTATGAAAACTTTTCTGTTAACAAGATCATTTTGGCTAGTGGTGCTGGAACATAGTCTATATGGACTTTGGCTCTTTTATTTGGGATTGGGAAGATTTTTTTATCATTTACGAGTTTGAGTCAAAAACAACGTTTTAGTAAAAAGTTCTGGATTTTTTTCGCTTTCTTGCATTTGATTGAGAAATTGGGATTTTTATAAGATTTCGGTTTTTTACTTGCCAAAATTTATCTTTGAATTAAGATATCATTAGAGTTAATTTTTTTAGAATCATTCTAAATTAAATATAATTATAAAAAAATACTAAACAATTTTTAAGTATTTTTGAGGACGGTATTATGAAGACGCAAGCCCTTTTAGAAGAAGAACCAAGATACTATGAGCCTGATAAATTCCCTCCTGGAATCAGCCGAAAAGTAGTGGAGTCTATATCCCATATAAAAAATGAACCTGGCTGGTTAACAGAATTTCGACTCAAAGCCCTGGAGATTTTTTTATCAAAACCCATGCCGAACTGGGGTTTTATTCCTCGTTTTCAAATCGATTTGGATTCGTATGTTCATTACGTAGGTTCGGGTAAGAAAAAGAAAAAGTCATGGGATGAAGTAGATCCTGAGGTTTTAGAAAGTTTCGAACGTTTAGGGATACCTGAGCATGAGCGAAGGTATCTCGCTGGTTTAGAGGCAATGAGTGATTCTGAGACAGTCTATGCAAATGTCAAAAAAGAATTAGAAGAATTAGGAATCATTTTTTGTGATATTGATACAGCTGTTCAAGAGTTCCCTGAGTTGGTAAAAAAATACTTGGGTACTGTTGTTCCACCTGAAGATAACAAATTTGCGGCATTAAATAGTGCTGTTTTTAGTGGTGGTTCTTTTGCTTACGTGCCAAAAGGCGTGAAAACTCCCCTCCCCCTACAAGCGTATTTTAAAGTCACAGCGGCATCTTCTGGTCAATATGAAAGAACTCTTCTGATAGCCGATGAAGGAAGTGAGTTGATTTATAGTGAAGGCTGTACATCTCTACAAGATCATGGAACCAACTTTCACACAGCTGTAGTGGAATTAATTGCTCATAAGAACGCAAGGATTCATTACACTACCATCCAAAACTGGAAAAAGAACATGTATAATTGGACAGTCAAACGTGGGGTGTGTCATGAAAATGCTCATATCACTTGGAATGACGTAAATATCGGTGCTCAAACGATAAAATACCCTGGCATTGTGCTTTTGGGGGATAACTCTACGGGGGACGTTTTGTCATTGGCTTTCGCTGGAAATCAGCAAATTCAGGATACGGGATCAAGAATCATTCATGTAGGAAAAAACACAAGATCTAACGTATTAGCAAAAGGAATTTCATTAGACGGAGGAATCAATAGTTATCGAGGTTTAGTGAAGTTTGAAAAAACTGCTGAAAATGCAATTAGCCACGTAAAGTGTGATAGCTTGATGTTAGATGATCGTTCTGAAGCTCATGCCTATCCATACAATGAAATTGAATCAGAAACTGCGAGATTAAACTACGAAGCCACAGTTTCCAAAATTGACGATGAGATTTTATTTTATTTGCAAACAAGAGGAATAGAAGAAGACGAAGCAAAATTATTGATCGTTGCGGGTTTTTGTGATGATATTGTGAGGGATATCAACGTAGAATACTCTGTTGAAATCAAGCGCCTCATTCGAATCATTTTAGAAGATGGAAAAGCCATCAAAAGGACAACTCCCACGTTAAAACGTGAAATTTTAGTAAATCGATAGGAGAAACATCATGTCATATCTATTGGAAATAGAAGACTTACACGTAGAAGTGGAAGGAAAAGAAATCCTCAAAGGCATCAATTTGAAGGTGCCATATGGAGAAATCCATGCCATTATGGGGCCCAATGGATCCGGCAAAAGCACGCTTTCCTATACACTCTTAGGACATAAAAACTATGTTGTAACTAAAGGTGACATCAAGTTTGAAGGAGAAAGCATTTTATCTCTTCCCACTCATGAAAGAGCAAGAAAAGGGATTTTTCTTTCATTGCAACATCCCACGCAAATTCCTGGTGTTTCGACCATGGATTTTCTAAGAAACGTGATGAAGAGTTTTCATCCCCAACTCACGCTAAGAGAAATTCATGAGCGTATCCAAAAAGGTTTTGAAAAACTCCAAATGAGAAAAGAGTTTTTAACTCGTTATGTAAATGATGGTTTCTCAGGTGGTGAAAAAAAACGAAATGAAATCTTACAGATGTATTTGATTCAACCCAAATTTGCTATTTTGGATGAGATTGACTCCGGCTTAGATATTGATGCGTTAAAGATTATTTCTGAAAATATCCAATCAATGAAGTCTCCAGAAAGATCAATGATTTTGATTACCCATTATCAAAGGTTATTGAATTACATCGAAGTTGATAGAGTTCACATCTTATTTGATGGGCAAATTCAGTTTAGTGGAGGAAAGGAATTAGCAGAACGTTTAGAGCAAGAAGGCTACGAAGGAATATTATCCATCGTAAAAAAGTAGGTTAAACATGAAGGTTCAATCCATTCCCAATGAAAGCATAGCAAAGTATCTCAACAATATAAAACACAAAGCTCTCCAAGTATTAGAACAAACCCAACTTCCGCCTTCTCATCATGAGTCATGGCGAAAAATCAACATCCATTTGATACCCTTTTCGACTTTTCGGTTTCAGGATTCCGTTCTGGAAACAAAAAGAAATGGAACTTCTTTATTCGTAGATTTTATCTCTGATTTTGAAAAAAAACTCTTATTAGCAAATTATGATCAAGAAATGGCTCGGGAGTTTAACTGGGAGGTGGATTATTTTGGTATTCTGAATGTAGCATTTTTGCAAAACTTGAATATTATTCGAATTCCCAAGAATTCTCAAGAAAAACAGGAAATTTCAATCCAACACCTTCCCCAAGAGGGAAACTCTTTTTTTCCTTTTACGATTGTGGTTGCTGAGAGGAATTCCGAAGTTGTGATTACGGAAGAGTTTCGTTGTGAAATTCCGTCCTTTTGGTCCTCGTCAGTATTGATTTATGCAGAAGAAAATGCACGGGTTTATTATTACCAAATTCGGCATTATAATGACCTTGATTTTCATTTCCATCGGATACGGATTTTGCAAAAAAGGGATTCTTATGTTCATGCAGGAGTATTTCATTTAGGAGGAAATTTAGGGAAGGGTTTCATTCAAGCCAGATTGTTGGAAGAAAATGCCCAATTTCGTGGGATTGGTTTTTTCTTAGGAGGAAAAGGAAATTATCACAATATGGAAATGGATATTTATCATTTGAATCATCATCAGTCAAGTTCACTATTGTATAAAACCATCGTCAAAGAAAGAGCTCATTCTGTGTTTATTGGAAAATTAGAGTCTTTGCCAAAAATCAGAGGAGTTGAAAGCCATCAGTTGAATCAAAACTTGATTTTGAGTAAAAAAGCCAAAGCCGAGTCTCGACCATGGTTAATTGTTCGTTCAGAAAACGTCAATTGTGAGCATGGTGCAACCTCAGGAGATTTAGACGAGGAAGCTCTTTTTTACCTACAAGCTCGTGGACTCAACGAAGAAGAAGCAAAGAAAATCCTCATAATTGCTTTTATGGTGGATTTGGTGGACGAAACCCAATGGTCCCAAGAAAAAAAAGACTCTTTTTTACAAGAACTAATAAACCGACTTTAGTTTTATGGAAAAGTGGCTTTTTTGTCAAATCCATGAACTCAAAGAAGGAAAGATACTAAGCAAGTTAACTCCATATGGAGCTGTAGCCGTAGTAAAACTTGGTGATAAGATCATAGCCTTTCAAGATGAATGTACCCATGATGGAGCCCCATTTGACGAAGCAGAAATCGATTTGACTGAACATGAAATCACTTGTCCACGCCATGGAGCCAAGTTTGATCTTTTGACAGGACAAGTGAAAAAACCCCCTGCAACCGAGAACATAGAAATCTTTAAAGTAGAAATTCAAAATGAAGATGTTTATATTCAATTTGATTAGGAATACCTATGCTAAACTATAAAGAAATCAAAAAAGACTTTCCCATTTTACAAACCAATATGAATGGCAAGCCCTTGGTTTATTTGGATTCCGCAGCGAGTTCTCAAAAACCTCAAAGGGTGATTGATGCCTTTTCTGATTTTTATCGTTGTAGAAATGCGAATATCCATCGAGGTGCCTATCGCTTAAGTTATGAAGCAACCGATTTGTTTGAGTTGACTAGAGAAAAAGTCAAAGAATTCCTCAATGCAAAAGAACCAGAAGAAATTATTTTCACCCGCAATACCACCGAGAGTATCAATTTGGTTGCCTATTCTTATGCGATGAAATTTCTTAAAGAAGGAGATGAGATTCTTGTCTCAGAAATGGAACATCATTCTAACTTGGTTCCATGGATGATGGTTGCTGAAAAAAAAGGAGCAAAGCTAAAGCATATACCTTTGACCGATGATTATCAATTGGATTATGAACGAATACCTGAGGTGCTTTCAGAAAGAACAAAAATCATCTCGATTGCCCATATGTCCAATGCTCTGGGAACCATTCATGATTTGAAAAAAATTTCTGATTATGCAAAACAAGTTAATGCTGTGTTTGTAGTCGATGGAGCTCAGGGAGCCAGTCATTTACCAGTGGATGTTCAAGAAATCGGCTGTGATTTTTATGCTTTATCTGCCCATAAGATGTTGGGTCCCACAGGTGTTGGTGTCTTATACGGGAGAAGAGAACTCTTAGAAAAAATGGATCCTTTCTTAGGGGGTGGTAGTATGATCTTTTCTGTTTGGAAAGATGGATTTAAACCAGGTCCTCTTCCCAATAAGTTCGAAGCAGGAACTCCTGACGTTGCTGGTGTTGTAGCATTCGCAGTGGCATTAGAATACCTAAAACAAATCGGCTTAGAAAATATCCATAACCACGAGGTAGCGTTGTTGGAATATGCTATTCCCAAATTAAAAGAAATCCCAGGGATAAAACTCTATGGAACAAATGACTTATCCAAACGTGGGGGTATCATTAGTTTTCTTTTAGAAGGTGTGCATCCTCATGATATTGGAACCATTTTAGACGAAGAGGGTATTGCCATTCGTGCTGGTCATCATTGTTGTGAACCTTTGATGAGAAAACTTCAAATCCCTGGCACTGCACGAGCAAGTCTATATCTTTATAACGGTTTTGAAGATATTGATGCCTTGGTGGAAGGTATCCAAAAAGCAGTAAAAATCTTCAAAGTTGAAGAAAAAATCAGAAAAGCAAGTTAAATCATGAAACTGTCAGAGGAGCTCTACAAAGAAATCATCATTGAGTATTCTCAAAATCCAAGACATTATGGTGAATTGGAAGAAGCCAATATCCACGAAGAAGGTGTCAATCGTGGTTGTGGAGATGAAATCCAACTTCATCTTCATCTTGAGGATCAAGAAATTAAAGGTATACGTTTTACAGGGCAGGGTTGTAGCATTTGTGTAGCATCCACAGAGATGATGACTTGTTATGTAGAGAAACGTTCCCTTGCAACTGTGAAAGAACTCATTCACTTATTCAAAACAATGCTTACTTCACGCCAAGACATCCAAATGCCAAAAGACTACGAAGAACTTGAAGCCCTAAAAGGAGTAAAAAAATTTCCTATTCGAGTTAAGTGCGCAACTTTATCGTGGAATATTTTAGAACAAGCAATCCAAAAATATGAGGCTATTCAAAAATAAACCCTCAAGTTTTGTTAACTTGAGGGAAATCAAAATTAACTAAACCAACGTTTAATGGCTTCGGCTGGAAGAGAAATCCCCGAAACCCTTGCCCTTTGAACTAAGGTCCAGAAACTTCGATATGTAGCTCTATCGTGTAGTTCTCCTTCAAATTGTATAGGACCCCAGTTTGCATCTTGTGCAGCGATTAAAATTTTTACGGCACGATCCACTTCGGAAAGATCAGGCTTCATGGCTTCTACAATGGCATCAATCTGGGTTGGATAGATGGACCACATCCTCAAGAATCCAAACTTGTATCTGGCAATTTCTGCATCTTTTTTGGTTTGCTCGTAGTTTTTGAGATCCAAAGTTACGTTGTGAGATGGCACCAGTCCGTTTGCTAATGCTACCGCAACTACTTGAGATTTTGCTCGACGAATTAGTTCATGTTCAAACTGTCCTGGACTTTTCATGTTGGATAATGGAATAGCTCCAAAATGACCTGCGATAAAATCCATCAATCCGAAATCTAAAACTTGCATCCAAGGTAGTTGAGCAATTTTTTCTACATCCCTTAGAGCTCCGTGGGTTTCGATTAGGCAGTGGATGGGAATTTCTCTTTTGAGTCCGATCTTGTCGCAAAGTTCTTGGATGTATTCAATCATTTCTCGGACCTGTTCAACAGAAGTAGGTTTGGGAATTGTGATATAGGAAACTACATCTCCTGCCCCTTTGATAATAATTTCCGCATCTTGTTTCCAAAATTCTTTGTGGGTATAGTCATGAATGCGAACCCCAGCCATTTTGAATTCATTTTCAGGTGAATTTAAAAGTCGAACAAATAATTCTGCGTATTCTTTTTCTTGTCCTTTAGGTGCACCATCTTCAAGATCCATTGTAATGTCAAAAACGGGACCTTTTTCTTTTTGAAATCCAAATGCCTTTAAGATCATTTTTTCGTTTCCAGCAAAATGTTCACAACTCGGAATGATAGGGAATGGTTTTTCACCAGGAAATAGTGCCTCGTTGGGATGAAGCATAAAGTTCTCCTTTTAAAGTTTTTTTGGAGTTCAAATTTTGAAAAAATTTTATAAAATCTACTAAAAATTCAGAGTTTCAACAAAAAGATAAGTAGTGGTCAAAGCAAAAGCATTCACCATCATGTGGGTGATGATTGGTGCAATAATACTGGGACGATATTCCCTTATGATTGATAAACTAATCCCCAAAAACAAAAGATAAGGAATAGCTACAGCTCCTTGTGGATGTAAACCTGCAAAAATCACAGAAGATAGGAGTGAAGAGATGATAATCGAAAACTTATATCGAAAAAACCCATAAATAAAATTTCGAAAAAGGATTTCTTCTGTGATGGGAGCTATGATTACTGCTAAGATTATAACCTCCCAAAAATTTTCAGGAAATAAAAAAGAAATCGGATGTGCATCACTCAAATCAAAAGTTTTCCCTGTAAGTAAAAAACTAAGAGCTAAAATAAAAAACGAGATGGGAAAGATTGTTATGAAGGCAAATAGACCAAAAAGAAATTCTTTGATCATGGATTTCGGTTTAAGGTTTTGTTCTTTTATGGTTTGTTCGAGTTTATTGAAAAATTCGTTTTGATCGGAGCTTTCGTTTGTCTGAACATCTTCTCGTTTTTCTTGTGCTTCTTCGTTAGAAGCGTTCGTTGAAGAACCATAAAAATAAACCTCTGACCAAAGGGTATGCAGAAAATGCTTCGCACCAAATTCATTGATCACGTAAACTATCACTATGAAAAAAATTAGGATGGTATAAACTATTTGAAAAATTAGTAAATTGATATTATAGTGTTTTTTTATAAATTCTATTAAAAAATTCTGAACTGAAATATATAAAAACAAATATATCACAGCAGCTTCAAAGAAAATCCAGATTTTATCACTTGAGTAACTTCGAATGAGTATCCCGTAGAGCTCAGGTCTTTCTTTTGAAAAGAATTTCACTAAGAAAAAAAATCCAAAAATCGAAGAAAAAATAAAACTCAAAAACACAACAGAAATCACGAACTGGTAGGGTTGAGTTTCTTGGTAAAATTTTTCGAAATACTCTTTTTCTTTTTGTGGATCTATTAATCGAAAAAAATCCAAGACAGCAATTTTATGCAAAGGTAATTTTAAGGGGTTTTGAAAAAATTCTTCAAAGTAAGGAGTATTCTTTAACCAAATCAAGTTTTCTGTATAAATAGCTTTAAGAAAATCAATATAGTTTTTGAGTTGAGGATTGTCTACTTTCTGTTGGATTTCGTAATTGAAATTTGAAATACCTTGTTTTTTGAAGTGTTGAAAAAAGATATAGTTTTGAATTTCCATTTCGATGGTAGGTTGAATGTGCTTTGTTAAGGTTTGGATTTGGATCTGTATTTGTTGAAACATTGTGATTTGATTTTCTTTGGGTAAGCCCTTTGATAATAAAATCTGAAAGTAAATCATTTTATAGAAAAGATTTATTCTTGTATCAAGCTGGATTTCTTGAGGAGTTATTTCTTTCTTAGCAGGAAGTATTTTTATAAATATCGTTGCAAATATGGCAACAATCAGAACTACAATTACCAGCAATCGAAAGGTGTATGCTTCATTTTGTTGCATAGGATTGAATTTTTTCGTCAATCCATTTCCTTAAAAAATCATACGAAGTCGATAAAATATATTTGCCTGTATCCAAATTTTGAAATTCAAAAACATCAAAAGTAAGAATTTCTTTCTTTTCTTCTAAGTAGTAGATACCTTTGTGGTGTGTTTTCAAATCCTTACGAAATTTTGAAATCAAATTTCGATGAATTTCACTATCAAGATCATAACAGATTATCTTTTTTTGCATAAAAACACCTTCGTAAAAGAGATTTCCCGGATAAGTAATGACGTAGTCTACAATCTTTAGAAGTTTATAGAAATTTTCTGGTGTGTGGAAGTTTTCGGATTCAATAATATAAACTTCGTTAGTAGTTTGTTTTATGAGAGATTGAATTTTTTGGGGGTTTTTTAAAAAATCATGATATTTTGTCTTTTGAGACATAATCCCCAAATACACCAAAACTCCTGATTTTTTGGATGGAAGTTGATCGAGTGCTTTTAGATACTCAAATGAAAAAAAGTTTTTCCTGATGGTATCCAATACACTTTCTTTGAGTTGGGGATGAGGAAGCGTAAAGTAATAATCAACATCAGAGTGATGCCTTTCGTGATGATTATCAAGACACAAAGTAGAATAATTTGTGTAGTTTTGAAGAATCATTTTTGGATCATGATCTCGAATGTCTAAAATCAAAATATAGTATTTGTTTTCAAAGTTTGATAAGGTTTTAAAATTAACATAATCCCAATCAATTGAGTCTTGGTGATTGATGAGTTCTTTTAATTTTTCTTTTTTCTCTTGTTGATAGTTATCATTTATGATAAATAGTTTGATTTTTTTATAAAATTTTCTTAAAAACTTATAGATATTTATTCCTCTTTGAATGTGTCCAATCCCTTCAAAAATCGAATAGAGATGAATTTCAAAATCTTCTTTTTCAAAATCTTCTTTGGGAGACATGCATGTTTCCCAAAAATAATTCTTTTTTCTTAAAGTACAGATCAATTACATCATAAAGCGAAAAGTCATCTTCTAACTCAGAATAAATTTTTTTCATAACATCGTAATCTTCTTTTTGATCCAAGGTTAATCGAGGAAGGTGTTTTTGATACCAATTTCGTTCCTCGTCCTTGAGCTTCATTAAATTTTCGTTATAGTATTGTTGAAAATTTTTATAATTTTCGTGATGGACTCGAAAAATCTCAGGATGTTTTTTTATGTGTAAAGAAACATGTTCTTGATAGACTTCTGATTCATATTCGGGACATCTTCTTTTAAGAGCATTTAGGGTAAAAGCTTCGATGGAAATCCCCAAAGGAAGTCCGATAAAAGAAAAAAGGTCAAATTGGTTATCAATAAGAGCTCTCAAAGTAGGAATGACTAACTCAGGTTCTACAAAAGGATTATCAGCTGTTGCCCGAACAATGTAGAAGAACCCCAACCTCGTAGCAATGTCGATATATCGTTTTCTGACATTGTGATGTTCTCCTTCTTCATAGGGAATGCGTCTTTCTTGAAGGTATTCTTTCAATTCTGAATCTTCTTTTGGAATAATCACAAAAGTAGGGATTTGGGTTTTACTGAGTCGCTCGTAAATCCATTCAATCACGCTTTTTGTGGTGTTTCTTTTGGTTGTCAAAGGAAGGTAAACCTTTTTTGGAAGTCTTTCAGAGAAACTTCTTGCTTGTATTAAAATCCCACTATTGTTCATTCCAGATATACAAACCAGTCTTTGCAACTACGACAAAGGGGAATGATCTCGTCATATTCTTGTCTAAGAAAATGATAGTAATCTTTTTCAATGATTTTGAATATATCTTTTAAGTTGTGTTCTTTGATATTCCAATGTTTATTGCGGCAGAATAGATCCTGCCGACAAACAGGAACATTTCCTTTTGCATCAATAAAAACATGAAACATCAAACTTCGGCAGTAATCTTTTTCAATGGGTTCTAAATCTACAACCGAATAATCTTCTAAAATTCCCCCATATGTGAAATACCTTCCTATAAAAGGTTTGATGTGGGGATATTGAGAAAACTCTTTGAAGATAAAATCCAACTCATCTTCAACCTGTTTGATCCGTAAAATTTCTACGTAAATTGTTATATCTTTTGGAAGTTCCAATAGATTTTTTTTGACTTTGGAAAAGAGGTTTTTCCCCATAAGTTTTGAATAGAGATTTTCATTAAGAGTTGGAAGTTTGATGATGAGAAAAAAAAATCGAGGATGTCTTTGAATCAACTCAAGAATGTCTTCTTTCCAAGTAGTAAGATAGGTTTCAATATAGACTTTACGAAATAGCCTTGATTCATAGCTAAGTTTTAAAAACTCCAAGAAATTCTCGTTCAAAAAAGGATCTCCTTTTCCTGCAAAACTCAGACTGATGGCATGATGTAACGAAAATTCTTGTAAATCCGAAAGTATCTTTTGAAACGTTTCTATTTCCATTTCGTTTGAGTTCGTTTCGTGAGGGTAAATCACAGGTTTGAGTTCGTTTTTTGTAGTGATTTCGATTTCCACGTAATTGGGAGCAATTCTGAGAAGTTCAATTTCTTTTGTGATTATGAGTTCTAAATCCTGATAACGAAAATTTTTATATTTTTTATAAATATTTTTTACAATTTTTTGCTCTCTTTCGGAGTGAAGGTCAAGGCGTATCCGATATTTTCTGTAATCAGGCTCAAGGTAGTAGATCTCTAAATCTACGGTTTGTGTGTTTTTGAGCATGAGTTCATTCCAGTTCCAACGGAAGTCTTCTCCTTCAATCGTGATTCGCTTCGCTAATTCCACATTACAAACAACGGGGAGAAATCCAGGTATGGCAACATCACAATAAGAATACTCAGCCAAATAGGTGCAATGTTCTAAAATCATTTGAACAGAATCATCTACCTCAAGAAAAGGAGAGATTGCCTCAAAATATAAAAAAAAATCTGTTGGAATATCAATGATCCATTCTTCTTCAGAAGGAACCTTCTCTATTTTGTCGGGAAAAATTTTTTCTACTGCTTCTTTTAAGGATGTAGCTTGAATTATTTTTACCTCAAATCCATCAAAAAAAAATCCAAAGTTTTTTTCGTCGTCAATCAAGTATACTGGTAATGGCTGGGGCACAATGATGGAGAATTTTTTTCGAATGAGTTTTTGTTTTAGGTTTGTGATAAGTCTTTCTAATTTTTGAAAAAACAAATAAACCAATTCCTCATCATAATGGGAAAGAGTATTACGAATGAGGATGGCTTCTAAGGTTCTATCTTTGAGGTTTGCTTCCCACATTATCCAAGTTTTTGAATAACATACTTTTGTTTTTGTTCATTTAGCCATTGTTGGAAACTTTCCTCGGATTTTTCGTAAAAAAGACGCATGCGTATGATTTCTCGAACTTTTTCAATTGGGGTGGGTCTTTTCCCTTCGATTTTTAAGATTGTGTATTGACCAAATTGATTCTTGAAGATTGGCGAAATACTTCCCACAGGTAGATTATAAATAGCTCCAGCAATGATGGGATCCTCTGAGGCAACATCAGTGATGGATGTCCAGAAACGTAATCCTCCACCAAAACGAAATCGGGAGACATTCTCAGGTAAATTCCTTGCAACCTCGGGAAAACTCTGTGGGTTTTTTGTTATTTGATTATGGACCTCTTTTGCAATGTCAAAAATTCTTTTTTCTTCTGCGATGGTATTGGTTCTCGGGAAAATGATTTCTCTATATAAAACTTCCAGTCCTATTTGTTTTTGGTGTTTTTTATAAAATTCTTCTATTTCTCGTTCTTCTGGTTGGGGTATAGAAACCTTGATTTGAAGCAAGATTTGCTTTAAGATTTGATAACGTAAAACTTCTTTCCATTCTTCAAAAGAAAGCTGAGTTTCCTTTTCAACAAAGGCTTTAAATTCATCTAAGGTTGGAAAATTTGCATTTTGTCTTCGCTTTTCAATCTCGGTTCTGAGTCGTTCATCGTTTACAATGATGACTTCTTCTTCGGCTATCTGTTCGATGATGGCTTTTTCAATCAAAAAACTTTCGGGGGTTTGGTTTCGGTATTCGGTTTTATTGATGAAGTTTACAAGTTTTTTCACTCGCTCTATATCATATTGGGTGATAGCTTTTTTCCCTACGACGTAAACAATGGTATTGAGTTTTTCTCCCAGTTCAGACTCGGGTATTTCGATTTTTTTACTTGCTTTTTTTTTCTGTTGGGTGCATGAAAAAAACAAAACAGTGATTAAAATCAGACTAAGTAGCTTCATAAAATCGTTCCACCATTTCATAAAAGTCTTTGAAGATATGTTTTGCATCGTTTGGTCCTGGACTTGCTTCGGGATGATGTTGAACACTTAGAATGGGTAAAATTTTATCTTGAAAACCTTCAATGGTTTGATCGTTCAGATTTACGTAGATAATATTTAGTTCTTGTTCTTCTTTGGTTTCTACGGCGAATCCATGATTTTGGGCAGTGATTTCGACTTTTTTGGTTCGAATATCCATCACAGGTTGGTTTCCTCCTCGATGTCCGAATTTCAGCTTAAAGGTTTTCCAACCTCGAGCCAGTCCCAGAATTTGATGCCCCAAGCAAATGCCAAAAAGTGGCTTTTGATAAGAAAGAAGAACTTTTACGTTTTCGATTGCGTAAGTAACAGCGGCAGGATCACCCGGTCCATTCGATAAAAAATAGCAGTCGAAATGCTGGATTTCTTCTGGCTTCACATCGGAAGGAAAAACATGAACCTCAAAACCAGCTTCGTCTAAGTACCTCAAAATGTTTGTTTTTACTCCAAAGTCCAACACTGCAATCTTGTGCTTTTTTTCTTGCTGAGAAAAACGATAAGCTTTTTTAGTGGTTACGTATTTTGTCAAATCCAGGCCACTCATTTCTGGGATGGAATGAACTTGCTCTAACATATGAGGTTTTAATTCTCCCTCATCGGGGAAAATTCCGCCACGCATCACACCTTTGGTTCGTAGAGTTAAGACCAATCTTCGGGTATCAATTCTTTCTAAGCCTGGGGTTTGGTGTTGTATAAGAAATTCCTCCAAAGTCATTTCTGAGTAGAAGTTTGAAGGTTTCTTGATAAGTTGCTTCACTACAAATCCAAAACATTGAATCTTTTCTGACTGGGAGTATTCTTTGTTGATTCCATAATTTCCGATCATTGGGTAGGTCATCACGACAATTTGCCCGTAGTAAGAAGGATCTGTAAGGATTTCTTGATACCCAGCCATTGAGGTATTAAAGCATACTTCTCCTAAAGCTACTTTAGGATAGCCAAATAGATTTCCAACAAAATAATCTCCATTTTCTAAAACAAGAATAGCCTTTCTTTTTTGGAGGAGTTTCATTAACACCAGAAATTCAAAAAAAATGACAACGTCAATAGAAAGCGTAAAGTTTTCTTTTTCCTGTCGATAGGATAAGAAAGTGCTACTAAAAAGTTTTCGTAAGTTCGCTTTTTTGTTTTTTTTGTTTCTCTTTGATTTACGGGCAGAACGTTGGCGTACCCAATCGGAGTTGGATCAATTTTTACTTCTTGATGGACTTTTGAACCAGTTTTCTGATCGTTATGTAGTGGAAGTGGTGGATGATTTCGAAACCAACCTTTATGAATTTTTTGATTTACCCACTAATCCTAATTCCCTAAGGCTTGTTTATAAAACCCCCAGAGATTCTCCTTACAACGAGCAAGTTCGAATCTTTGATTTGGAAACAGTTTTACTTTCTGGCTGGGGAAATCTTCGAGAATTTCAGAAATCCTTGTCAATACAATATTATGTAGAAGTTGGAAATAGAAATCATTTCCGCTTTCTTCGAAAAGAATCGAAGAAAATCCCCTATCGACCCTTTAAGTATGTAATTTGGATTTATAGTAAAGAAAGTTATCACAAATTATTTTTAATATTCAAAATCAAAGGACGAGAGCGGCTTCTACCGATTGCAACCCTTGATTGGAGAGGCTGGAAGAGAATCGAAGGTATCTTTCCAAAGGATTTTTATTCTCAGCCCAAATTGAACAAGTCTTTTGGGTACAGTGAGTTTTTGGGATTTTCAATTCATACTTCCTCAAAAGATGACAAAGGATTTTACGAAGTTCTTCTCGATCATTTCTATCTTGTATTGGATAAATCAAGTGTGCTTTATCCTGGAGCTGAGATACTAGATGAGTTCTAACAATAGATTATCAATTTAACACCCAAAGAACCCAAAATCAGCAAATATTTTGGTGGGATTTCGATAAATTCCATCGCTTCCCGTTGGATGGTGCAGATGAAACGAATTTCGTATCGGTGGGAAAGGTTTTGGATTTTTTTTCGAAGAGGATAAATTTTTTCTAATAATTCTTCTATGTGCTTAACGATACTTTCATCTCCACTTGACTTACTAATGAGTTCCCACGATTCTATACCTTCTTTTTCATCAAAAAGAACTCTATCGGGCTTAATTTCTAAAAACTTCGTGATTTCTTCGGAAATTAAACCTGTTCCTTTTATGGAAAAAATAGCCCAGTTTTTCATTGGTTTAAATTTACGTCATCAGGTTATTTAAAGTCAATTTTAAAAATGATTATAAATAGAAATAATGTTGAAATTTATATCAACATAGATATTTTCTAGTCAATGCAAAATACATTTACTAAGTTTAGTTTTGCAAAACTTTTTTTGATCTTTGTCATGTCTCTTGAGGCAAATGCTTATCGTCCTTTGGTAGAGATACAACCTGATTTTTCTTTTAAAGAAATTGGTGATGTTGTTTCTCTTTTCGAGGACAAAGATCATCGATATGAGATTTCCAATATCTACGAGGTTTTACATCAATTTCAAAAATCCACAAGAAAAGTTCCTAATTTTGGTTATTCTTCTTCTACTTATTGGTTGTATTTTGATTTAGTATCTCGTTTTTCAAAGGATATTGTCATTCTTTTAGAAGTTAGTTATCCTCTATTGGATTACATTGACTTTTATGTATTTGATGGCAAAGCTTTGGTAAAGCATATTTCGACTGGGGATCGTAGGATTTTTTTTGAAAGGGATTTACAGCACAAAAACTTTCTCGTTACCATTGAAATGGAACCCCAGAAAGAATACCGGGTGTTTGTAAAAATTAGAAGTCAAGGTTCTATCCAAGTTCCTATACGATTATTAAATCATAAACGTTATGTCATAGAAGAACACTTCAATCAACTTATGCAAGGAATTTACTATGGTATCATGGTGGCAATGGTATTTTATAATTTGTTTTTGCTTTTGAGTATCAAGGATTTGACTTATCTTTATTACATCGTGTATATTTTAGGAATTTCTTTGTTTAACTTAGTTTTTACCGGTTATGCATTTGAGTATCTTTGGCCCTATTATCCGGACTTCGGGAATCAGGTGATGCCTTTTAGTATTGGATTTTTGGCTTTTTTCGGTAGTATCTTTTCTGTGAAGTTTTTACGTTTGAGAAACTATTCTCTGGTTTTTTATCGTTTGTTTTTAGCATTAATTGTCATTTATTTTTCGATTATGGTTTTAAGTTTTATTTTATCTTATGAAATTTCCATCAAGATAGCAAATTACACGATCATATTGTTTGCATTTTTGTCCATCTCGAGCAGTTTGTTAACTTACAAAAAAGGATGGAAGCCAGCAAGGTTTTATTTTATTTCTTGGATTGCTTTGCTCGTCGGAATGTTGTTATTGGCTCTTAAGCAATTAGGGTTATTGCCATCAAATTTTCTTACAAATTACGGAGTTCAAATTGGTTCTGCATCTGAGGTGATTTTACTTTCTTTAGCACTGGCAGATCGAGTCAATGTATTAAAAGAAGAAAAAGAAAAAGCTGAAAGAGAAATTTTAGAAACGAAAGTATTGATGTTGGAATCATTTTCAAGATTTGTTCCTAAACACTTTGTGAATATTTTGCAAAAAGAGAGTATTTTAGACATCAAAAAAGGAGATGCAACGGAAAAAGAAATCACGGTCATGTTTAATGATTTAAAGAACTTTACGGTAATAGCTGAGATGCTTAATACCAAAGAAACATTTGAATTTTTAAATAAATATCTCGAAGTAATGAGTCCTATCATTTTAAATCATAGAGGGATCATTGATAAGTTTGTAGGAGATGAAATCATGGCTTTGTTTGATCAATCTGTAGACGATTCTTTGGATGCCGCCATTGCAATGAGAAGAGCTTTGAAAAATTTTAATGAGTCAGTGTATAATCTAAATTTGCCCTATGTAGAAATGGGGATTGGGATAAATCACGGAAAGCTAATGTTGGGAACAGTGGGTTCCGAAGAAAGGTTAGATACCACCGTGATTGGTGATACTGTGAATGTTGCATCGAGAATCCAGCAATTAACTCGTCATTACGGAGTACCTATCATTTTGACAGAAAATGCAGTTTCAAATATAAGACAAAAAGAAAAATACTACTTACGAAAATTGATCCCAATGAGGATAAAAGGCAAAATAGACCCAATTCGAATTTACGAATGTTTTAATACGGATCAAGAAGAGAAATTCGAAAAAAAATTGGAAACCCTACCAAAATACAACGAGGCATTATACTTATTCGAAACAAAAAAATTCAAAGATAGTTTTGAGATATTCGAAGAAATATTAAAATCAAATCCTAATGACCATGTTATTCACTTTTATTTAGAAAAAATGAGGCAAATGAATCTAGAATCATGATTTTGACTCAAAAAGAAAAAAAGAATAAGTTTTTTTTAATTTTCTTATTCATGATGTTGTTAGAGAGCTGTATTTCTTTAAGGGATTTTCTAGGAATTCCTTTTTTACAAACATCGAAAGATCCCTTAGAACAATTCCAAGAAGATGAAAAATTAAGAGAATACAAAAAAATCTACCAGCAACAACAAGAAAAAAACAAACAAAACGAAAAAGGATGTTTTGAACTTCAAAAGCAGTATATACAGAATCAAGTTACATCGAAACTTATCTTTTGCCAAGAAGAATGATTAAGTATTCATTGGAACTTCGAAAGAAATATAAATTCCGATGTCAGGACTTATGGCATAGCGGTAAAAGTTTTCAATAATCGCCAACGTGGTAGTATAGGAACTATTATTGATTTTTTTTCCAATTGCTAAGAAGTGTCCATCTTCTGCAAGACGTCCCATGTTGATGATGGGTTTACTGAAAAATACATATTCCAAAAAATAGTTTTTGTTTTCGTTATTAAAATTTCCTTGAATTCTGATACTCCATTGATGTTTGGATATTTGGAGATCCTCAAACTTAGAGTATTCATAGTAATTGTAAGAAATCCCAACCAGAAATTCGCCTTTTGAATAAGATTGTAAAATCGAAAGAAAAATATTCCCATCCCATCCTGCTGAATAAAAATAATTAAATTGATTTTTTGCAGGTATCTTTACGTTGGAACCAATGTATAATTTTCTTCGGGAACTTTCGAAGAGTTCAAAATAATAATAAAAAATAGGATTATCAAAAGCACTGAATTCTTGGCTTTCTCGGTGGATAACCTCGAGAGGGAGAAAAAAATTTTCGAACCGAACATAGCTTCTATTTTTCCATGGTATGATCTCTAATGGAATAAGTTTTGGTGGATCAAAGCTTTTTCTCGGGTATAGTCTTGGATAGGATCGTCTTATGTTTTTGATAATGGGATAATAATCGTAAAATTGATAAAGTCCTCCCAAAGGTTCATAGCTGATTTGAAGTTTGTTTTTCGGAAATTTTTTTCGATGTTGCTGGGTTATCCCAAGAATTTGATGAAAGGTTTCGATGCTATGATCTAAAAAACCACCACTTTGATTTTTGAAACTTATCTTGATTCCGAAGAAATGTTTTTTGACTACCTTATGGGTATGAAGAAGGAATTCAAACTCTTCACCATCAATAGTGAATCGTTCATATTGATGGGACCAAATGTTTTTTAAAGAAATCCCTAAAGAAAAAAAATCCCTATTGGGATACCAAACAGGTAACAAAGTAGGTCGTAAAGTTATCAAAGTAGAATTGTAATTATAGTGAATATAGGAAAAAAGATTATTGTTTGTGATTGTCAGAATCAAAAGCAATAATAATCTTTTAAATCTTAGTTCCGTAGCCAAAGCCGATAAAACTTTCGTCGTTTGGGCTGTAATCGCCAATTTCTGGGTTGTAGGTCCATGTTCGTTGTATGGTGTACTTAATATAAAGACCTCCAAAGAAGACAAGACCAATTTCCCCAGCAAGAAGGGCATTCTTGTCCTTATACACAAAAGCATCTTTGAATTTATCAAAGTTTTTCTTTAAGTAGTATCCATTCAGAAAAATGCCATTGATGTTGGGTAGATAAAAACCTACGAAGATTTTGGAATTATTGGGTCCATCATAGTTTTCGTAGGATAACTCTAAAAATATAAACGATACTAATTCTAAAGTCGAATTGATGAAAAATCCTTTTTTTATCGCACCATCTTTTGGTAAGGATTTCAAGTAAGTTAACTTGGGTGTATAAGAATTTGTGTCTTTTTGGAGATATTGGGTTCTTTCAATTGCATAAGTGGAATCAAAATATTCCGGAATGTAGTTGGATGTGACTTCACGATATTCTGGACGAAAGCTAAAGTTTATGACGTTTGAAATTTTAACATTAAACAAGACCCCAATATGGGTTCCTTTACTTTTGGGTAGATTTTTGATTCGATTGATGTCTATATAAGGTGTCATTTCTAACCAACGAAATGGAGAGAGACGAATTTCTGTGTCAATTCCTACGATGGTAAGGTTTTCGGTTTTATCAGCTCTTGGTCGTTTAGTCTCAGGATCAACTACTAAATTTCCTGAACCATCGAACTCAATGCTCAAAGGTGCATCATAATCCGTTACAACTGTATATCCAATTGCCCATCGATTCCAAAATCCATGTTTGCGTTCCGTTACTTGTTCTTGTGTTAGGTTTTCTATGTTTTCTTTTTCTTGTTGAGTGATGGGGGAAGGGTATTCTTCTTTAGGAAAGGGTTTGATTTCTACTTCTCCCGTTTCTGGGTTGAAAACTTCTCGAAATTCTACCTCACTTTCTTTGAGGTCTTCTTTTAAAGGTCGAAGTAAATGCTGTCTGAGGCTTCCTCCTTTTCCTGGGTTGGGCACAGTTTGGAAAAGATAATCTTTATTATGATTTTTTCTTGAAGCTATGATATTTTTTCTTTCGAAGTGAGCCAAGTTATATATGCTATTATAAATCCCTACGGGACGTACGAAAATGCGATAACCTCGAACTTCTCTTCGAAAAACATTGTTTGCAAAAATTTCGATTCCTCCCCAGTTGTTGTTAATGTCCGCCATGAGTCCAGGACTCCAAACTGATGGATCATAGCTACTCACATAACGATTCACGATGGTTCGATGACCAATATATCCATCTGTCATCATGCCATAATGTAAGGACCAGTTGAAACTATCCTCTGGATCAAAATAAAGATGAGTTCCATAGGCAATATATTTTACCATTTTTAAGTAGTCTTCTCTTTCATCAAAAGTACCGGGACGTAAAGAGGGAACTCTTGAGGCTCGTTTTGGCTCTTTGTCATAAACAAGAATTTCCAAAGGGATTTGCAAACCGACTCGAAACCCCATAAAAGGAAATTGAAGAATAGGATTGAACATAACAAAGTAATCCCCATCAATCTCTCGAAACCCTAAATCAAAAGAAAAAGAAGTACCCTCTAAGTTTGAACCAAAAGCGTAATTTGGGGGCTTGTAAACTTCTGCTTTAATGGAAATAGAACTCAATAAAAAAAATAAAAGAGTTATTGAGGCTTTTTTCATCTATTCTCTTGATCAATTAATTCTTGAATATAAATCCTTCCAGATGTCAAACTATCTTTTATGATAAAAAATTCATTTAGTTTAGTGATTTCAAAGATCTTTTCTACGTTTCCTTGAACATTTGTGATTACTAAAAGACCTTGTCGGTTTTTAAGCCAGTTTGAAATTTGAATTAAGGTTCCTATACCAGAAGAATCGATATAATTCAAATCTGTCATGTCTATTATGAAGTAACGATATCCAGATTCAATTGCATTTTTGATAATGTTTTTCAACTCAGGACATTTATAAAGATCCAGCTGTCCTTGTAAAAAAACTTCATAAATCCCTTTTTTTGAACTTTTAGCTTGTGTTCGTATGTAAAATGCTTCTGATAACTCATAGGCTTGGGCTAACATTTTTTTACTTGCTACGGCTAAGTTTTCTTCAATGTTTTTTAGCATGTCATTCAGTCTATCGATCAATTTTTGGATTAAATTTGGTTCCAAATTCTCATTATCTGATAAACGCTTTACCATGTGATTGAGTAATTCTTTTGCAGAATTTAAATCCCTTTCTGCAACCAATCGAGAGGCTTCCATCACAATTTTTGAGGTAGAAGCAATCAAGGTTTCTAAGCGAACTTTCGGGTTTGTATATGCTTCTAAATCAATATCGCTTTCGAATTCAGGTTGAAAATCAAAAAAAATTTTCTCGAATTGGGAATTTTTAGTTAAGTTGTAAAACGATGCTTCTGCTTTTATGAGTACAGGTTGTTTGTATGCTGCATTGCCATCAACTTCTGTCACAATAATATAACTTTTGATGTCATCAGAACGAATATCCCCTGGTCTTAAGATCAGTTCATGGTGATGGAGCTCATGGGGAACCTCAGATAGTAGTTCTTTAAAAGAAATGCCTTCGGAAAACTGAACTTTGATTTCAAAACCCTGTCCATATAATGATGCAATGTTTCCAAATTCTTTAAAAAAAATCTCACTTGATTGCTCTGGCGTTTCGATGAAGTAAAAATTGCCACCGCCTTCCATAGCAATGTCTTTTAGCAAAGTTTCAGAAAAGTCTTTTCCCACTCCCATTGTGGTTGTGGTAATCCCTAATTCTCTGTGTTCTTTTGCAATTTTGCGTAATTCAGCGGGATGAATGATACCTGTGTTTGCCATTCCATCTGTGAGTAGGATTACTCGTTTAATAGCCCTATCAGGAAAATCCCGTAGCATTCGCAAGCCCTGAAGCCAACCTCCACTTAGATTTGTGGAAGATCCTGCCGTAATTCCCTGAATTTTTTTGATGACTGAAAATTTATCCGTAAGAGAAATCAATGGTTGAATCACTTCTACATGAGTGTCATACGCAACAATACCAACATAATCTTTTCTTGTAAGCCAGTTTACTAAGGCTGAAGAAGCTTCAATCACGGATTCTAATTTTTCACCATGCATGGATTTACTTTTATCAATCACAATAACAACAGAAATAGGGATATGATCCTCATGTTCTGCTAGAGAAGGTGTTTCGAAAGAGAGAAGTAAGTGCATGAGATATCGATCATTCGATTTTAATTTATTGTATTCTCCTAAGACTTTGAAATCGACTACTTTCATTGATTGAAAAAAATAATCAAAATAAGTTTTTGTAAATCAATTTTCGATTTCAATAAGTTCCAATTTCTTATTGGGTTGTGGTGGAACTTCTTTTTTTTCGGGAAGGTTTCTAAATTCTTCTAATGAAAAATTTCCTCTCTGGGTGAGGGGATCTTGATTATTGGGGAATATCAATTCATCTTGCTCTTTGAGTAATTCGATTTTTTCTTGAGGTATACGATCGATTTTTTCTGTTATGGATGTTGGTCTTTGATTATTGATTGATTCAATTTGCAGAGGTGCTTCTTCTTTGACGAGATCTTTAAGATCAGGAAGAATGATTCGATAGGTTTTTGCTTGGTTCTGATTTTTTTGGATGGTTTCTTGTAATTCAGCTTTAAATGGGTCTTCTCCAATGGCGGGAGCTACTTTTCTTCCTTCTAAAAAGGCATATACACTCACAATCAATGCCAATATCACCCAAAGCCCTATGGAAATAAACAAGATTAACTTTCGAACTCGGTAGGGAATCTTCGAGATGAGCTCATCAATCTTTTTGAAAATTTCTATCATGCTAAAATTATCGTTCGTTCATTTTCTCTTGAAGAAAATTCTTTACTTGATCTATTGAAATTCGAATCTGCTCTGTGGTATCACGAAAGCGGATTGTGACAGTTTGATTATTTTTTGTTTCATAATCAATTGTAATACAAAAAGGGGTTCCTAATTCATCTTGTCGATAATAGCGTTTTCCAATGGAGCCACTTTCATCATAATCCACAGGGAAGTGTTTTTTTAGGTCTAAATATAGTTTTTTTGCTATCTCAGGAAGACCATCTTTTTTTACTAACGGGAAAATTCCGGCTTTTACTGGTGCCAACTTCGAAGACAGCTTTAGCACAGTTCGCTGCTCTTTGGTTCCTGGATTTTCGACGTAGTATCCATCACTTATGATCGCCAAGAACAGACGATTCACCCCCAAAGCAGGTTCGATGACATACGGAATGTATTTTTCTTTGGTTTCAGGATCAGTGTATTCTAAGTTCTTTTTAGAAAACAACACATGTTGACGCAAATCATAATCTGTTCGAGAAGCAATTCCCCACAACTCACCCCAGCCAAAAGGAAATTGGTATTCAATGTCAACGGTATTTTCGGAGTAAAAAGCCAGTTCTTCTTTGGTGTGTTGTCGTATGCGTAGATTTTCTTTTCGTAATCCTAAAGAATAAAGCCAATTCAAGCAAAAATCCACCCAGTATTCAAACCATTCTTTTTGAGTTCCGGGCTTGCAAAAGAATTCCATTTCCATTTGTTCAAATTCTCTTGTTCGGAAGATAAACTGCCTTGCGGTGATTTCATTTCGAAAACTTTTTCCAATCTGAGCTATTCCAAAAGGCACCCTGACTCTACATGTATCCACTACATTTTTAAAGTTAATAAAAATTCCTTGAGCTGTTTCTGGACGTAGGTATACTTTGATATCAGAGCCTTTGGTAGCTCCCATATAGGTTTCGAACATCAAGTTGAACTGACGTGGCTCGGTAAATTCTTTACCTCCGCATACAGGACATTTTAGTTCTTGATGTTCTAATTTCTCGTAAAAGATCTTTTGAATATCTTCAAAAGAAAGTCTGGAACTATCAATGCCAAACAATTCTTCGAAGAATTTGTCTGCACGAAAACGGGTTTTGCAGTTTTTACAATCCATCAAAGGATCATTGAAATTATCCACATGCCCACTGGCTTTCCATACCTCAGGATGTAGGATAATCCCTGAGTCC
Source organism: Leptospiraceae bacterium (assembly GCA_025059995.1). NCBI lineage: Bacteria > Pseudomonadati > Spirochaetota > Leptospiria > Leptospirales > Leptospiraceae > Leptospiraceae bacterium. Next base: position 219,781 of record JANXCF010000003.1, on the reverse strand, counting down.
AATCCAACGATATCTTCTCTTTCGTGGACAAATGCCTTCCACCATTCGTTTTTGATGTTTCGTAGAAGTTCAGTTCCATAAGGTCCGTAATCAAAAGTATTTGCTAAACCGCCATAGATTTCGGAACCAGGATAAACAAAACCCCTTCGTTTACAGAGAGAAACAATTTCTTTTAGACTATCTTCAATGGTGGATTTTTGAGTTTCTTGCATAGAATCGAAATAAAAAAACAAAGGACTCAATGCAACAAGATTTTTCTATGAAGTATGTTTGGCATAAGTTTTAGAAAATTTTTCCTGGATTCAAAATCCCTTTGGGGTCAAATAGGGTTTTGATTTGCTTCATAAGGGTGATTTCTTGTGGATTTCGTGTGTAATGAAGATAAGGTTTTTTTAACAAACCCACACCATGTTCTGCGCTAATGGAACCTGAATATTCTTTAATGAGTTGGTAAAGCGTTTCATCAAACTCAATCGTTTCTTGTTGGAATTCCTCTGAGCTTTTATCAAAATCAGAAACAAGATTGATGTGTAAATTTCCATCCCCCATGTGACCAAAAATATAGAGATCATAATCAGAAAATTTCAAAGAAACAACATCTTGGATTTTTTCTACGAATTGGGGGATATACGAAATGGGTAAGGAAACATCATTCTTGTGAAACCTGCCCGATAGAGATATGGCTTCGCTGATTTCTTCTCGGTATCGAAAAAGTTGTCGTTTTTGACTCTCAACAGTAGAGAAAGTCAAATCCGACAAATCGTTATTAACCTCAAGGATAAAATTTTCATAAGGGATTTCGTGTTCTTCTTCAAGTTCTGCTTCTAGGATAACATACCATAAGTATTGGTTTTTTAAATTTGGAAAAGGATAGGGAAGTTGATGGTTTTTACAAACCAAATCCAGACAAGAAGAGTCAAACATCTCAAAGCAAAGAAGTCTTGGTAGCTCTCTTTTTGCTTTTTCTAAAACCTTCAAAACATCGTAAAGATTCGAGAACGCCATCAAAAAGAGCACGCTATCTTTCGGTGGTGTAGTCAAAAGAAAAGATACTTTGGTGATGATTCCTAAGGTTCCTTCAGAACCTATAAAGAGTTGCTTCAAATCATAACCAGTGTTGTTTTTTAAAAGATTCCCAGGGAAATTCAACAACTCTCCTGTTCCTATCACTACTTCTAGACCCAAAACCCAATTTCGGATTGAGCCATAACGAATGACGTGGATTCCTCCAGCGTTTGTTGCTACATTCCCCGCAACAGTGGAAGAACCCGATGAGGCAAAATCCACTGGGAAAAAAAAACCCCGCTTTTGGGCTTCCACTTGGAGGGTTTTAGTGATCACACCTGCTTCACATTCTATTGAGGGAAGTGCGGTATCAAAACTAAGGATTTGATTCATTTTTATCAAAGATACAATCACTTCTTGGTTGGTGGCAACAGCACCTCCCGAGTAGCCAGTTCTTCCCCCCGAAGGAACAAGAGGAATCCCCCACTGATAGGCAGAACGAACAATTGCTTGAACTTGCGTTGTAGTTTTAGGGAAAAGAACTGCCCTTCCTTTGGGAAGAAAACTTTTCGTTCGATCTACGGAATATACTTGAACCTCTTCAGGATTCAAAACCAATTGGTCAGAATCTAAAACTTGAGAAACTTCCAAAAGAAAATACTCAAATGGATCTTTCATTAACCTAAAATTTCTTTTGCTATTTGAGAAGCCGTTTTCCCATCATATTGATCTGGATAGTGTTCTTTGAGATACTTCATAGCTTCACCTATATTTTTTGCTCCACTATTTTTAATAATTTCTCGTAATTCATTTTCTGAAAGTTGTTTTGGGAGGTATTCCATTAAGATTTCTTTCTCTTTGAGGGCTTGTTCGTAATTTTCTTTGGAAATTTGATTTTCTTTCCCCAATTGGATATTTTCTTCAATGCTTTTTAAGAACTTTTTGATGGCTTGGATTAGGTCTTGGTCGTTGGGTTCCCTTCGACCTTCGTTGATGGCTGCTGTTTTTGCCTGTGAATACACACTTGTAAGTAAATTTGACTTTAGTTCATTTTTTTCTTTTCTTGCTTGGAGGGAGTCTTTCTTGATTCGTTCTACGATCATAATTCCATTTTTTTTTGGGATACTCTTTGTCAATTGGGATGTTTTGCACACATCATTACCTTTTCTTTTGATGTTCTAATCGCCCTTTATTTTTCCTATCAAAAAAATCCCACTTGACGATAAACAAAAAAAACACAACAAACAAGTATGATACTTTTAGTTTGGATCATTCTCTTTTTGGTGCTTTTGTGGCTTGTAATGGTGATTTCTTATTGGGAACATTTGCTTCGCCAAAAAGACATCTTTACCAGACAGGAATTAATAGATTTTAAAAACATTCTTTTCTTCCAATTACAAAAAATGAATCCCCATCATAGTCTTATGGGTTATATAACGTTTTTTTTAGGGATTGTGAATGCGTGGTTGTTAACTCTACTTGGAGGACTCATAAGTCCAGATACAGGACCTGAGCCTGATTTTACTACTGACGAAATGCCAAATTATTTTTTTCAATCGGCTCTTTTTGTGGGAATGCTTCATATCGTTTGGCCTTCGTTAAGAGCGTACTTCGAAGAACGAAATTTTCGTGGGATTTTCCAAGAAATCCTTGAACACGACAAATCGTTTTTTACAGGAATTTCCGTTGCTTTGAGCTCTATTTCCTTGGCATGTTGGGGGGTTTATCACGAAATCCATTTTTTGTTTGTTTTGATTAATGGAGTGATTTTATTAAGCTATGCAGCTTATCAAATCCAAAGGGAAAAAGAAATCCAACAAACAGAACAATCTTATTATGAAGAAGAAAGTCCTCCAGACGAAAATCAAAATAAATCCCGAACAAGAGAAGATACATTAGAAATATGAAAAAAAATTGGCTTTTGTTCATTGTGTTTTTTCTTTCGAAGATTTATCCACAAACCTACGAGATGAATCCACAAACCAATCCCTTTGCAAACATACAAAATCAAAGTTTAAGTCTCTATGGATTTGCTGAAACTCCTTGGAATTCGGCATACTCACAAGTCTATGATGGCTTCAAGACATTGGCAACATCCAACCTCACAAATGAAAGGATTGAGATTGTTGCTGCTCAAAAGGACCAGTTTATCTTAATCAAAAGAAATAACATTTTATATCGATACAATTTTTATAAAACACCTTATGAAGTTGCAAAATTAAGAAACCAAAATCTTACGCAGGAGGATCACAACCTGATTGAAGGGGTTCTTTTCCAAGTAAAAGTCTTGTTTCCCTTTATCGAAGCCAATCAAGTCGTGGAAAAAATCGAAGCTCAATATGGAAAGAAAACCAAATCCACTGTGGATCCCAAAACTCTTCGTGGTGTTGACATTTGGGATCTTCCTGGTGGTGTGATTTTTGTATGGTATGAACCCTATAACAACAAACCCTATACACGAAAAATTGACTATATCAGCAAAGAAATATCTCAAAGAATTTTAGAAGAAACCAAAGACTATTTTGACTCCAAAGAAAAAGAACTTTTAAGAGACATCATCATCAAGTAGTTTGCTTTTTTCTTGTTTTGAGGGCTTTTTCAAAAAGCTCGACTTATGGAAATACAACATTTGCTGGAGCTACATCGCCGACATACTTGGTGGCCCTTCACTCAAATGAAATTAGCAAAACCTCCTTTCTTTATCGAAAAGGGCAAGGGCATTTATCTTTACGGTTATGACTCAGAAGGGAATCCCATTGAGTTTATCGATGCGATTAGTTCCTGGTGGGTGAGTGTTTACGGTCATGGTCATCCGAGTTTTCAAAAGGTTCTTCAAGAACAACTATCAAAATTAGAACATGTAATTTATGCAAGCTTGGAACATCCGACTGCCCTAAATTTAGCTAGAACTCTTTCTGAAAAAACACAGCATCAACTACCAAAAGTCTTTTATTCAGATGATGGTTCCACAGCGATGGAGATCGCCATCAAAATGGCGTTCCAGTATTATCAAAATCAGGGAAAAAAAGAGAAAACCATGTTTTTCGTTCTCGAGAATGGTTATCATGGAGACACCATTGGCACCATGTCTGTGGGAGCTCGTTCTGAATTTCATAAGGTCTATGAGCCTTTGATGTTTCCTGTGATCTCGCTTCCAATGACGTATAATTCCCAAGATGCAATGTTTGATGAAACATTAGCAATAAAAGAATTAAAAGATTGGTTTGTTATGTTAGAAAAGCAATTCAAAGAACATCATTCTAAGGTTTGTGGGATTGTCTTAGAACCTCTCATCCAAGGTGCTGCGGGGATGTTGATGTATCATCCTGTGGTGTTAAAAAAAATCCGAGAACTCTGTGATGAATTTGATGTTTTGATGATTTGTGATGAAGTATTTACAGGTGCGGGAAGAACCGGTCCTTTTTTTGCCTTTGAACATAGTAATATTTATCCTGATATTGTAGCTCTCAGTAAAGGATTGCCTGCTGGGTATGCTACTTTTGCTGCGACTCTAAGCAAAGAAAAAGTTTTTATGGCTTTTTATTCTGATGATAGAAGCAAAACGTTATTTCACGGTCATTCCATGACTGGAAATCCTTTGGGTTGTGCCGTGAGTTTGGAATCCATCAGGCTTTATGATAGCTTAAATATCCGTCAAAAAATCCTTCAAATCCAAGAATGGCACAAAGAATACCTCCAAGAACTCAAAAACCACAACTTTAGCAAAGAAAAAAAGATTTTATCAACACGATATTTTGGTTCGGTGGCGGCAATAGATGTGAGACTCCCAGATCATCGAAGAAAAACTTTTAACTTAGAAATCATCGATTTTTCCATTCGACAAGGTGCTTTGATACGACCCTTAGGAAATACTTTATATATAGTTCCGCCTTATATCATCGAGAAAGAAGAATTGGGCAAAGTATATGAAGTAATTTTGAAAATAATTGAAGAAAAAATAGAATAGAAGGGGAATAACTCCCTTCTATCATTTAGTTTAGATATTCAAGCTTTTTAGGTGTTCAATTCTATCGTCCAAGGGTGGGTGAGTTGCAAAGAGAGCTAAAAATCCACCAGACTTTCCTTTGATTTTGAAGGTTGCTAATTCTTCTCCTCGCGGATCTTCGATTTCGTAGTATTTTTTGAGGGTTTCTAATGCATGAATCATGTTCGAACGAGATGAGAGTCTAGCACCACCTTCGTCAGCCCGGTATTCTCGATAACGAGAGAACCACGCAACCACAATCATACCCAAAAGGCTCAAGAGGATTTCTAATACGATAATAACACCAAATTGAACGAAGGTTTGTAATTCTTCATCTTTGACGAAATTGCTGATAATGAAAGCGATAATCCTTGCAAAGAAAATGACAAAGGCATTAATTATTCCTTGAAGAAGGGTCATGGTTACCATGTCTCCATTGGCAATGTGAGCAACTTCGTGCCCTAAAACACCGTCAACGGCATTTCGATCCATGTTTTCAATAAGACCCGTAGAAACCGCAACCAGAGAGTTATTTTTTGAAGGACCTGTTGCAAAAGCATTTAGTTCAGGGCTTTCGTAAATTCCCACTTCTGGCATCTTTTCTAAGCCAGCTCTTTTTGCAAGGGTATAGACTCTTTCCACTACCCAGCCATATTGGGGATCATCGATTGTGATTTCTTGAACCCCCATTGCCATTTTTGCCATGAACTTCGAAAGCCAAAGGGAAATAAACGCTCCTCCCATTCCCCAAATCAAGCTGAAGATTGCCAATGCAGTAAGATCAATCCCTGCAGAACTCAAGTAAGGTTGTATTCCTAAAAGGCTTGTGACGATTGTCAATGTGATAATAATTAATATGTTTGTTAAAACGAACAAAAAGATTCTCTTAAACCACGCCATACTCACCTCCAAATCCTAAATCCAAAAATAGATATTGATACTTTTTAAGGCAACTAAAAATCTTTTTTGAGGGGTAAACTCTTTTGTAATAGAAATGAAAAGAAAAATTCAATTTATCTAGCTGCCATCAGAAGCAATGATTTCTTTTATAATCTCTGATGGGTTTTTTGTGATTCTTTTTTGAGAAAAAGCTAATTTATATTTATCGAAATTATTTTTAATTTGTTTAATGGTTTCATAAAGTTCGTAGGGTTCTGTTGTTTTTGTTGGGATTGTGATGGCTAAGTGTTGCTCTTCTAATGCTTTTGCATTGTAATATTGGTGGTTGTCTTTAGCATAGGGATATGGAATGAGAATCATAGGAATTTCATAAAGAAGTCCTTCTGTGATGATACCTGCCCCAGCTCTTGATATCAACAAATCAGCTCTTTGGAAATACTTTTCGATTTCCGTTGAAAAACCAAAAAATTCAATTTTCTTTCTGAAGGGTATGGCTTCAACTTCTTGAGAAAATCTTTCGAAGTGAGGAATACCAGTTTGGATGATCCAATCAAATTGCTGTGAAAAATCAGGATAACTTTTCCATAGGTTGAGAATCATTTCGTTGAGTTGCTTAGCTCCTTGACTTCCCCCCACCAAAAAAATGGTTTTGATTTTTGAGTGTCTTTTTCGTTTTTTTGCTTTGTTGAAGACTCGTTCCCGTATGGGATTTCCTGTGAGGATGCTTTTCTTCTGGATGTGGGAAAATTCTTTCGTCAAAGTAAAGTTCAAAAATACCCTCTTAGCAAAGCGATAGAACACTCTTGTAGTAAGACCTGGATAAGCATTCGGTTCACAAAGATAGATTTTTTTTCGAAGAAGTATTCCTGCTATGATTGCTGGTATGGTTGGGTATCCCCCCATGCCGACGATAAAATTAAATTGATGTTTTTTTATTAATTTTATGGAATAAATCGTAGCTCTAATGATTTTATAAAAAAACCAAAAGATAGAAAAAAGATTCCACGAAAATTGGGGAACGTCATAAAAGTTCAGATAAAAAGAGTTTTTTTGAAAATCTGGGTAATTTCGATTTCTCTCTAAACTTAATATTTCCGCATGATAATCTTTTTGAAATGCTTCGTATAAGGCAATGCCGGGAGAAATATGACCACCCGTTCCTCCAGCAACTATCAAAACTCTAAGTTCCATGTTCTTTTTCTTTGTTGGTTAAGTTTAGGAACAAGCCCATCATGATGTAATAACTAATCAAAGAAGACCCACCATAACTAACAAATGGAAGACCAATCCCTGTTGTAGGTAAAAGCCCCGTAGAAACAGAAATATTGATCCAAACTTGTAGACCAAAAATCAACAAAATCCCACTCGAAAAGTAAAAGCGAAATGGCTCTGAAATATTTTTTACCAACATCACACCTCGAACCAACAAAAGGACATATAAAAACAAAAGCAACAAACACCCCATCACACCATGACTTTCAGAAATCAAAGAAAAAATAAAATCCGTATGTCCAAAGGTTAAGTATCGATGAGCAACCCCTTGATGAATGTCCATTCCCCACAATCCCCCTTCTTTAAATGCACGAAAGGACATCACTAATTGATATCCTTTGTTGTATTGATATTCATAGGGGTTCAACCAAACCAAGATTCTTTCATAACGATAGGGTTGTAAAATAGCTAAAATTCCAAGAAAAATCAAAACAACTACAAAACCAATGAGAATCTTTTTGAAGGGAAATCCAGATATATAAAGCAATGCAATCAAAGTCAAAAACAAAAGAATCAACGTTCCATAATGGGGTTGAAAATACAAAAGAACGAATATCACGCCAATTGGCAGAAAAAGAACACCATTTCGCTTAAAATCACGGAAATTTTCTAATGGATACTTTTCCAAAATCACCGCTAAGTATAACAAAAAAGCAATTTTGACGAACTCAGATGGTTGGATGGAAATGTTTCCAATCTGAATCCACCTACGAAAATCAAACGAAAATTCATCTGAACTAACAGACTTTCCCAAACCCGGAAAAAACACTAACCCGAGAAGTAAAATAGAGAAATATAAAATCAATTTATAAAATTTCTTTATCAAATGGATATCCAACAACATGGTGATTATCAACATAACATATCCGATCACATGCCAGAGGGTTTGTTTATTGGAGTAGTAAAAAGCATCATTAAATTTATGATACGCAATAATAGAAGAAGAAGAATACAAATACCACAATCCCAAAAGACTCAAAAGAAAAATCAATACTAAAAATACAAAATCAAATTTCAGATTTCTTTCCATATAGATTCGTATTTTTGAATTAAGGCATTAAAATGTTCTCCACGTTCTTTGTAGTTTTTGTATTGATCCATCGAGGCACAGGCAGGGCTAAGAAGGATTACGTATTCTTCATTGGGTTGATGGGGTTGATGAAGACTTTTTAGAGAATCAAGAAGTGCCAAGAAGGCTTCCTCTAAATTTGCATAAGATTTTTCTAATCCCAGTTGATTTTGAATTTTTTTTGCTGCACTCCCATAAGGAAAAATCCAGAGCTTCTTTAAGAAAACATCAAGGTTTTTGATAGGAGTAAAATCCAAGTTTTTATCCAATCCTCCCATCAAAAGAAAAATGTTTGCGTGTTGGTAGGCTCGAATAGCCGAAAGTAAAGATTGAACTGTAGTCGATTTACTGTCATTTACAAAAAGTATATTTTTGTGGGTTTTGACTTTCTGAAGTCGATATGGCAGTCCTTGAAAGTTTTTTAATCCATTGATTAGATCATTTTGGTCGTAGATTTGATTTCTTTTTTGAAAGCATATTTCGATTGCTTTGAGGGAAAACCAGGCATTCACACGATTGTGGGGATTATCCACTGGGAAGTCTTTCCAAAAGAATTTTTGGTCGTAGAGTTCGATATAATTAGATGTTTTTACTTCTTCTTCGTCTATGATAATGTTTTTTACATGTTGGATGGATGATGGAATTTGAAGTTCTCTTGCTTTTTCTACGATTTGTTTGTTTATGAGTAAGATTTGATCTTGATGACATAAAGATACGATATTGAGCTTTGCTTGAAGATACTCTCGAAAAGAAACATACCGATCCATATGATCTTCAGAGATATTTAAGATCATGCTGACATCGGGGGCAAAATAAAAAAGCTTTTCTAATTGATACGATGATGCCTCTACCACTAAAACCTCAGGAATGGGTTTATGGTTAATAAGATTTTCCCAAGCAATTTCTGTTAGAGGTAAGCCGTAGTTTCCGCATTCGATTGCGTATACTCCCACACTTCGAAGAAGATGTGCCGTGAGGTGAGTGGTTGTGGATTTTCCGTCGGTTCCCGTGATGGCAATTACAAAAGGCATTTTTTTGAGAACATGAAAAATCACATAATACCCAAAATCCAATTCTCCGATTACAGGGATGCCGTTTTCCTCTATGGTTTTCACTATGTTGGAAGCTCGGGGGAAACCAGGCGAAATGATGGCATAGGAAATGGCATTATTATTTAAAAAATCTCTAAAAGCATTTTGGTCAGAGAAGAGATGCTTTTCTTGAGAAAGAGAAATCACAGGCTCAGGAAAGAAAAGTTGAGGATTGTCATCGTAAGCATAGATTTTTTTTGTAAAAACTTGAAGTAACTTCAAAGTAGATGTGCCACTAACTCCTCCTGCACCCAACACCAAAAAAGAAGAAGACAAATCCATTATTGTAAGCGAAGGGTTGAAATAGCAATCAAAGACAAGATGATTCCAATCAACCAGAAGCGGATAACCACTCTTGTTTCTGGCCATCCCGAGAGTTCAAAGTGATGATGGATGGGTGCCATCTTGAAAACCCGCTTCCCTGTGAGCTTAAAAGATACGACTTGAATGATAACAGAAAGAGCTTCTACGAGAAACACTCCTCCCAAAACCAAAAACAAGATTTCTTTTTTGATGATGATGATGGTCATTCCCAAAGCACCACCCAAAGCCAAAGAGCCCGTATCTCCCATAAATACTTGGGCAGGGGGTGCGTTGAACCACAGAAAGCCAATCCCAGCTCCTGCTAATGCAGATAGAAAAACAGCAATTTCATGGGCACCTTGAACGTAAGGAATGTTTAAGTAATCGGCAATTCTTGGAGTTCCCGTCAAGTAAGCAAAAGCTCCCAAAGTTATCGTAGCAATGGAGACATTCCCTATGGCTAATCCGTCAAGACCATCAGTCAAATTCACTCCGTGAATGGTTCCTAAAATAGCAAAATACCAAAGAAGTAATGCCACCCATAAGGGCATGGTCCAAACAGGATTCTTCAAAAACGGAATAAACAAAGATGTGATGTTATAAGTTATCCCATTTTCTCTTACGACTGTTGTGGGTGTTGATGTGTAATAAACATAAAGAAAAAACGTAGCTACAATCAAAGTTAGAAGTAATTTGGTTCTTGCTCGAAGTCCATTTTTGTTCTTCAAAACTACTTTTGTATAGTCATCCCAAAATCCAATAAACCCTAAAAGTATGGTGCAATAAAGAAGCAAATTAAAATAGATATTGTCAAAATTCCCAAAAAGTAAACTCGAAACCGTCAAGCTAAAAAGAATCAAAATCCCGCCCATTGTGGGGGTTCCTGCTTTTGATTGATGAGATTTAGGTCCGTCATCTCGGATGGTTTCGCCAAATTTGAGCTTTTTCAACCACAAAATCACTCGATCCCCTGTGATAAAAACAATTAACATCGAAGTCAATCCTGCTAAAACAGCACGAAAACTAACGTAGCCAAAAATACGAAAATATCCAGGAACATCGAAATTAGTATAAATGTATTCAAACATTTTGTAATACCTCGAGAAGTTTTTGAGTGATACGTTCCATTTTTGCTGAACGAGAACCTTTTATAAAAAGGATTTCGTATTGGTCAAAGGGCAAATTTAGATTCGTAAGATTTTCTGCAAGTAATTCACTACTTTCAAAATAAGGGACAACGTGATTTTTGTATTTACGATATTCATCAGAAAGAAACAAAACGTCAGAATTACCACAAACTCCAAGTAGGTGAAAATCATTCTCGGCGAGAACTCTTCCTATTTCCCGATGGGAGATTTCGCTAAAATCTCCTAATTCTGCCATGTGTCCGATAAAACAACCTACGTTTTTTTTACGATGAGGATTGAAAAGTTCTACAATGGATTGGATAGCAGAAAGAAAAGAATCAGGATTGGCATTGTAAGAATCATCGATGATTGTTATCCCTTTTTGTTGGTGGATTTCGAATCGGTGTTTAGAAGTAGGTTTTAGATTTTCTAACTTCTCAAGAACTTCAGAGCTCAGAGGAGTTTTGAAAACAAACTCATAAACCAAAAGGCTCAAAAATAAGTTACTATAAAGCCCAAAATGATGAAGCTTTTGGTTTTTGATTTTTACGTTTTTCCACTGGATCGTATTTTTAGAAAACAAGCCTTTTGCAAGAAGGACCTTTTCTTGGAGTTTGCTTTCATATTCAAAACCGTTTTCTTTCGTAGAAAGTTCGAAAAAGATTAAAGTGAAGTTTTTTTGTTTTTGAGCAACAAGTAATTCTTCTTTTAGAGGAGCTCCACTGGGATAGAAGACATAATGATTTTCGTTTAGGAAATCCAAGAATTCTAATTCTGCTCTTGCTACTTCTTCTAACGAAGAAAAAAACGCCATGTGCTCTCTACCAATTGATGGGATACAAAAGACATCCGGCTTAGTAAGGGAAGTAAGAAATTTAATTTCTCCTTTGTGGTTCATTCCCATTTCCACAATTATGATTTTTGCTTCGTTCGGTTTGTTTAAGATTGTAAGTGGAACGCCAATATGATTGTTAAAACTTTCTTTCGAACAAAAAGTAGGTTGAAGAGAATTCAGCAACTCACATAAAAAATCTTTGGTAGAAGTTTTTCCGTTTGAACCTAAAACTCCAATCACCAATCCCAGAAATTCATTTCTTTGAATTTCTGCCATTTTGTGTAGAAAAGACAAAGTATCTTCAACGATGATCACATATAGTTCATAGTCTGGATTATTTTTTTGGATTTGATCGAGGATTTCGTTTTTTTTGGCTTCGTTGATGATGATACCTTTGACTTTTTTTTTGACTGCATCCATCACGAAATCATGCCCATCTCGTTGGGACTGCAGGGCGATAAAAAAGCAATCATCGGTTTGTATCTTTCTCGTATCGAATTCAATTTTTGGGATGGAAAGATTTTCGTTATAAACTTCAAATCCTTTTTTTTCTTTGTTGTAAGAAAAAACCTCAAAAAAAAGCTTTTTTTGTTTTTCTGTCAAAAAAAACATATTCGCTTTTTTTAAAGAAAGGATCTTCAAGCAATCTTTTTTATTTTGCCGAAGTTAAAGCAAATCAATTTTGATAGGTGGTTATTATTTGGATTCACCTTTGCAATATGCAGAAGAAAAGATCTGTGCAGAGGTTTCGTAATTAAAGGGAAGCCTGAAAATAATCCAAAACTAGTTTCTAGTTTTTTGTTGGAGGAGGTTTCATAGAAATTTTTATTGCTAAGAAACTTGGAAAATAACAAAAAACAAAATCACATCAAAGCGAATATTGCGGATGATAAAGTATTATCTAATCTTAAAAAAATTGACTTTTATTTTGCTGAGGTTATAGTAAATTCATTATGTTATTTTTTGTTGTGATTGATTTTATTTATCTTTTTGCTTTCCTTTATCCTTTGCTTCATAATGAGTTTTTGTGGATTAATCCCAATCGTGAGGATTTAGAAGTTCATGCATATTTTTTTCTTTTTTTTGTTTTTACACTAAAGATCTCAGTGGCTTATATCTTCATCATCAACAGAGTTTTTCATGAAAAAATGTTCAAAAGGTTTCTTTATAATGCCTTGATTTTGAATGGATTGGTTTTGGTCGCAAGTGGCATTAGTTATTTGGCTTTGAGTATAAAGGCGATCATCAGTTTTTTTTCTTATTATTTTTTGAATGGCTTTGTCTTGATGAATGTTTTTTATTTTTTACTTTTTATTATTATTTCTATCAGCAATCGCATATTGAGACTTAGAAAACAAAAAATTATTCGCAAGCTATCTCTATCTGAGTATGAATACGAGAAGTTATATGATTTTATAAAAAGTATTGATCCAGAGTTTGAAAAACATACGACATTATATAAATTCATTCGATATTCAAAGTTTACTAATACATATATCATAGAGCAAAACTCAGAAATCCTTTCATGTATAACATTTTTAGATATGGATGATTTGGTCTTACTATCAAATCTATACGGGAAAGAACTTAAAGAACAACTAACCATATTCTCATTTCTTTATGAAAAAGTCTTCAAAGATAAAAAAGAAATCCTTTTGGTCTTGAGTCCCTTCTTTAATGAGAGGGTATTTCAAAATTTAGCTCAAGGTGGTTATCCCTTTTTTGTCGAATGGATAAAGGTCAATAATTACATAAACGAAATTAAATACATTATTGAAAATAAAATAAACAATTTTGATAATTATTTTCTAAGAGATTTTCTAATCAACACTTTGCAAAATCAAAACATCATACTTTTGAAAAGATTTGAAAATACATATAATTAAAAACATAATTTTTCAATAAAGATTGATTTTGGTTTTGGGTTTTTTACAAATTGAAAATTTTGGATAGAATAAGATGAAAGATTTATAAATTAGTTTAGTTTTGGACATAGAATATGAAAATAAATCCATGATTGAGTGTTTAAAAATGCAACTTTGAAAAGGTGATTTCGATGGAATTTTTGATATATTCAAAAAGTAGCAAATACTTGACTTAAGTATAAAAAAAAGGATTTTTAAAATCAAATATCAAGCAAAGGAAAGTTGAAATGAAATATTTAGCTCCTTCAATATTGTCGGCTAATTTTTTGAATTTAGAAAAAGACATACGAGAAGCAATAGAAGGAGGAGCGGATTTTATTCATATTGATGTAATGGATGGACATTTTGTGCCTAATCTCTCATTAGGCTTTCCTATTATAAAGCAAATACATAAAAGGTTCTCGATTCCGCTTGATGTTCATCTAATGATCTCCAATGCAGAGTTATACATAGAAGAATACATAGAAGCTGGAGCTTCTTTTTTAACTTTACATTACGAAGCAGTTAAGCATTTACATCGATATGTTGAGAAGATCAAGCAATTAGGTGCTAAAGCAGGGGTTTCTATAAATCCGCATACTCCAATCTACAACTTAGAGGAAATACTTCCTTATGTGGATATGATTTTAATCATGTCGGTAAATCCTGGTTTCGGAGGGCAAAGATTTATTCCAACTTCTGTTGAAAAAGCAAGAAAGCTAAAAGAGTTAATTCACCAAATGGAACTAAATCCACCACCACTAATAGAAATGGATGGTGGAATAAACTTAGAAAATATTGATGTGCTACTAAATTATGTTGACATTTTTGTTATTGGCTCATCTATCTTCCATACGCCAAATATATATGAAACTACAAAAAAGTTCAAAGAAAAAATATTGAGGAGAGTTTAGGAGATAAACAATGAGCCAAATTGAACGTAAAAAAGAAACACCTACAAGAAATATAGCATTAGAATTACTTCGCGCAACAGAATCAGCAGCGTTAGCAGCATCCAAATGGATTGGAAGTGGTAACAAAGAAGCAGGCGATAAAGCCGCTGTGGAGGCTATGAGGAATATATTTCAGTCAATTGACATCAATGGAACGGTTGTTATAGGAGAAGGTGAAAAAGATCAAGCTCCAATGCTATACATTAACGAAAGATTAGGGACACTAACAGGACCAGCTTTCGATATAGCCGTTGATCCCGTTGAGGGCACTAATTTACTTGCAACAGGTCGTCCTAATTCAATTTCCGTTATTGCGCTTTCTCCATCAGGAACAATGATGAGAGCAGGACCTTCTTTTTATATGAAGAAGATTGTAGTTCCCAAACCAGCAGCTGATTATGTTGATATTGATGCACCGGTAAGATACAACTTAGAAAGAGTTGCTAAAGCTTTGAATAAAAAAGTATCAGATTTAACTGTTTTTGTATTAGATAAGCCGAGACATCAAGATTTAATAAAAGAAATTCGTGAAGTAGGAGCAAGAGTACAATTGCATTCAGATGGGGATATTGTGGGAGCATTGCTTGCAGCTTTTCCCCAAACAGATGTTGATATACTATTAGGGACAGGTGGAACACCAGAGGGGATTATCTCAGCTGCTGCTATTAAGGTATTGGGAGCAAGGATATTAGGAAAATTCGATCCACAAAAAGAAGATGAAAAAAGAAGGTTGATAGAGGAAGGTTATGATATGAACAAAGTTTATACGGAAGATGATATGATCAAATCCGATGATGTTTATTTTGTTGCAACAGGAATCACAAATGGTTCTTTATTAAAAGGAGTGAAAATCATTGAACATACAGCAATTACGCACTCGATAGTAATGAGGGGGCATACAGGAACTATACGTTACATAGAAAGTCACCACGATTTAGAAAGATTAAATCAAATAAGTATGATAAACTACTAAAATTAGTATATTTTTAATACAATTTAAATAAAAGGAGATATAGGATATATATGTCTAGAAAATACCCCATTATTGCTGTAACAGGTTCATCTGGTGCAGGAACATCCACTGTTCGAATAGCTTTTGAACATATATTTAGAAGATTAAAGATAAAGGCATTTATTGTTGAAGGAGATGCATTCCATAAATACAATCGATATGAATTTAGAGAAAAGATCAAGGAAGCTCAGTTAAACAAAGATTGCAAACCCATAAGCCATTTCGGTCCAGAAGGGAATATCTTAGACAAATTAGAAGAATTATTTAAAACATTTTCAGAAACGGGAAGAGGTAAAGTAAGAAAATACATACATACCAGAGAAGAAGGAGAAGCTTATGGAATAGAACCTGGCTATTTTACTCCCTGGGAAGATATACCTGAGGGAACGGAATTACTCTTTTATGAAGGTCTCCATGGAGGATATGTAGATGATAAAGTCAATATAGCTCAATACGTTGATTTACTAATTGGAGTTGTGCCAGTTGTGAATTTAGAATGGATACAAAAGATTCATCGTGATGTAAAAGATCGAGGTTATACCGAAGAAGAAGTTCGACAAACGATCTTGAGGAGAATGCATGATTATATATATTACATAACACCACAATTTTCAAGGACAGATATCAATTTTCAAAGGGTTCCTATAGTGGATACATCAAATCCTTTTATTGCAAGGGATATACCTACTCCTGATGAAAGTTTAGTGGTGATAAGATTTCGAGAACCGAAAAAAGTGAATTTTCCGTATTTATTGCAAATGCTCCACAATTCCTTTATGTCAAGACCAAACACTATAGTAGTTCCTGGTGGAAAAATGGGAATGGCGTTAGAAATCATCATCCAACCTCGAATTGAGCAGTTGATGGAGGAAAGAAAAAAGGTTTTCGAAGAAGAAAAAGAACTACAAACTATTAAAAAAATATAATTGACATTTTAGTTTTTTAAAATATATTCAAACACTTCTAAATCAACGAAGTTTTTGGGTAAGGGACGATTTAGTAGATGTTGAAATGGATTATCTGGTTCGCCTAAATGGGAAATGACTGAATAAGCTTCGTGGAATGCATGGTTATTAGTGAATATACTCGGAGTTATAAGAACACGGAGATTAGCTCTAACACCAGAAAGTAATCCCATTCGACTATCCTCAACGACTATCGCATTCTCGGGATTTACGTTGAGTCTTTGTATTGATTTTAAATAGAGTTCAGGGTGTGGCTTTTTGTTTTCAACATCGTTTCCTGTGATAACGAGATCAAAGTTTACAAAAGAAGGTAGAGAATGTGCTAAAAATGCATCGGTTGACTCTTTTGATGATGTTGTGACAAGAGCAATTTTAATTTTATTATCAACTAATTCTTTTAAAACTCTGAGAACACCAATTCTCAAGGGAACAGGTTTATTAATTTTACTTTTGTAGCATTCAGTTTTAACTGTATGAATTTTTTTTATTTCCTCGTGTGAAAGTTGAAGATGAGGTTGAAAGTGTTGAAGATAATATTTGATTCGTTCTAGCCCACCACCTACCATAAGGAGCTCCGAGTAGAGTTCTTTGCTCCATTGAAAGGGTAGTTGAAATTCTTGAAAGGCATAGTTGAAACATTCTAAGTGAGCTAGTTCTGTCTCAGCGAGGGTTCCATCAAGATCGAATAGCACCGCTGCAATTTTCATGAGAAACCAAGTAATTTCAATCATAAGTAAATAAAAGGAAAAAATGTCAGGTTTAGTTCAAGTTCCGAAGACCATACTAAAATCATAGAAACTAATGCATAGAATTGAAGATTGTTTGACTTTTTAATAAGAGCTAAATAAGTAATATCTTTTGGATGTGAGTTGTGTTTTTTGATCAGCTTTGGAATTGCTGCCATCATTCAAATTTCAACGTTTTGCAACTGGTTGGAACTGCGATTGAAAAATCAAAACAAGTTTACCAAGTTTGGGGATCGAAGACTGACTTTGGTTTTAAAACAAAGTTCTTGAATTATATCGAAAAGAAAAAAATCATCAAACAAGAAGCCAATGAAATCTCAGATAAATTTTTTGTTTTATGTTTAATTCGATTCTAACAATTTTGTTTTTTACGATACAAAGGGAAAATAATTTTGGGACTCAATAGTGTAGGTAAGTTATATGATAGCTACTATTGAACACAGCTTATTAGCAAATGCTATTCGTTTTTTAAGTATTGATGCCATAGAAAAAGCAAAGTCAGGTCATCCAGGAGCTCCAATGGGAATGGCTGATGTCGCAGTTGTGCTTTGGAATGAATTTTTAAAGCATAATCCCAATAATCCCAATTGGTGGAATCGAGATCGCTTCATTTTATCAAACGGTCATGCATCAATGCTTCTATATTCCCTTCTGCATTTGAGTGGTTATGACATTTCGATAGAAGAGTTAAAGAACTTTCGTCAACTTCATTCGAAAACTCCTGGGCACCCTGAATATCGTCACACGCCAGGAGTTGAGACAACAACTGGACCTTTGGGTCAAGGTTTTGCTAACGCAGTTGGGATTGCCTTAGCAGAGAAGCTATTAGCAAAACAATTCAATAGAAGAAATTTTCCCATTATTGATCATTATACTTTTGTATTCGTTGGAGATGGATGCTTGATGGAGGGAATTTCCCATGAAGCAGCTTCGTTGGCTGGCAAATGGCAATTGAATAAATTGATTGTATTTTATGATAGTAATGGAATATCGATTGATGGTGAGGTTCATCATTGGTTCATCGATGACACAAAAAAACGCTTCTTAAGTTATAATTGGAATGTGATTGGAACAATCGATGGACATAATAGAGATGAAATTCGAAATGCTATCAATAAAGCCATAAAGCAAAAATCAAAACCGACCCTTATCATATGTAAAACAACCATTGGGTTTGGTTCTCCTAACAAAGCTGGTAAAGAAGTAGTTCATGGAGCTCCGTTAGGTAGTGATGAGGTTCAACTTACAAGAGAAAATCTAAATTGGAAATATGAACCTTTTTTTATTCCCAAAGAAATCTATGATGCTTTCGATGCTCGAGAAAAAGGACAAAAATGGGAAAATGAATGGAAGGAATTATTCTTTCGATATAAAGAAAAATTTCCTGAATTGGCAGAAGAATTAGAACGTAGAATGAATTTTGAACTTCCAAAAGATTTCGATGAAATAGAAAAAGAACTTATGAAGTTAAACTTTCCCACAAAAGAAGCAACAAGAAAAACATCTCATGTTATCCTTAATCTAATCAAACCGAAAATGCCAGAATTGATAGGAGGTTCTGCAGATTTAACCCACTCAAACTTAACCTTATGGAAAAATGGAAAAGATATAATATCAACTCAATTTACAGGTGATTATATACACTATGGTGTTCGTGAGTTTGGTATGTTTGCCATTATGAATGGAATTTTTCTTCATGGTGGTTTTCGCCCTTTTGGAGGAACATTTCTGGTCTTCTCTGATTATGGGAGAAATGCCCTTCGTTTATCTGCTATGATGGAATTAGGGATTATTTATATTTTCACTCATGATAGTATTGGTTTAGGAGAAGATGGACCCACCCATCAGCCGATTGAACATATTTCTTCTTTGAGGTTGATTCCTAATACTTATGTATGGCGTCCTTTCAATTACTTTGAAACATATGTTGCTTGGGAATTTGCTTTAAAATCAATCAGATCACCAACCATCTTAGTGCTTTCTCGTCAAAATATCGAAATGGATCATTCAATGAATGATTTGGATAAAATACGAAAAGGAGGTTATGTCCTCAAAGAAGAAAATCCATATGATGTGACCTTGATTGCTACAGGTTCAGAAGTGGCTTTGTCATTACTAGTAGCTGATGTTCTAAAACAAAAGAATGTCAAAGCTCGAGTTGTATCAATTCCGTGTCTGGAATTATTTAAAAAAGCTGATAAGGAATATCAAAATCAAGTCTTAGGGAAGAAGGAAAAACGTTTTGTGATTGAGGCTGGTGTACCAAATTTGTGGTATGAATTAGCCGATATAGATAAAGTATTTGGAATCGAAAAGTTTGGTCTATCAGCTCCTGAACAAGATTTGTGGAAAGAATTTGGATTTACGAAAGAAAAAATATCAGAATGGATTTTAAGTAAAGTATAATTTCTTATTTTTTTGTTTACAAAATTAAATTTGAATTGAAGATAGTAATGTTTATTGATTCAGGGTGATATCCATGAAGCGATACATAAAAAAAATCTTAGTTCCCATCGATGGTTCGCAGCCTTCTTTGAAAGGTTTAGAAATGGGGTTGGTGATTGCTGAAAATGCCTCAGCTGAGTTAACAATCTTAGAAGTGATTGAAGAATTTGGACCATTACCAGGATATTACGAAGCACCACCACCAAATGTAAATCGAGTAAAATGGGTTGCCGATCAAAGGTTTGAAAAAATCCATCCTATTTTAGAAGATACAAAAGTAAAATGGGAACGACGTGTAGAAGAGGGCTACGCAGCTGATACCATAATACGAATAGCAGAAGAAGGAAATTATGACTTGATTGTGATTGGTAGTCGAGGAATGAATTTCATAGGAAGATTTTTGTTGGGTTCTGTATCCGATAGGGTTGTTCACCATGCACCATGTAGCGTCCTTGTAGTAAAATAATTTTTAGGAGTATAATA
Organism: Leptospiraceae bacterium; assembly: GCA_025059995.1. Classification (NCBI taxonomy): domain Bacteria; kingdom Pseudomonadati; phylum Spirochaetota; class Leptospiria; order Leptospirales; family Leptospiraceae; species Leptospiraceae bacterium. The sequence goes on along the minus strand of JANXCF010000003.1, from coordinate 199,686 downwards.
ATGATAAGAATTGGTATTAATGGTTTTGGTAGAATTGGTAGAATGGCTTTTCGTTCCATATTTGAGTATAACAAAACTAACATTGAAATCGTTGCCATAAATGACCTATTAGATGCGGAATATATGGCATATATGTTAAAGTATGATTCTACACACGGAAAATTTCCTTTTGAAGTTCAAGTAGATGGCAACTACTTAGTTGTGAATGGAAAGAAAGTCCGAGTTTTCTCTGAGCCAGATCCGGCAAAAATACCCTGGGGCGAAGTAGGAGCTGATTATGTGATTGAATCAACAGGATTATTTACATCAAAAGAGAAATGCCAAGCCCATATCAACGCTGGAGCAAAAAAAGTGATCATCAGTGCACCTGCAAAAGACGATGTTCCTACTTTTGTTATGGGAGTAAACCATACTTCTTATAGACCTGATATGAATATCGTATCGAATGCCAGTTGTACAACAAATTGTTTAGCACCAGTCGCAAAAGTATTGCATGATATCTGGGGAATCGAAGAAGGTTTGATGTCAACCATTCATGCAGTAACAGCCACACAAAAAACAGTCGATGGACCCTCAAAGAAAGATTGGAGAGGTGGTAGAGGGGCTTATCAAAATATCATTCCTGCATCAACAGGAGCTGCAAAAGCAGTAGGACTTGTTATACCCGATCTCAAAGGGAAATTAACAGGTATGTCATTTCGAGTTCCGACTGCAAATGTGTCTGTTGTGGATTTAACAGTTCGATTAAAAAAACCAGCAAAATACGAAGACATATGTAAAGCGATGAAAGAATATTCAGAGAGAGATTTAAAAGATGGTGGGATGAAAGGAGTGCTTGGATATACCGAAGATGAAGTAGTTTCGACTGATTTTATTCATGATCCTCGGACTTCTATCTTTGATGCGAATGCAGGTATCCAACTTAATGATCATTTTGTAAAAGTAGTAAGTTGGTATGACAATGAATGGGGTTATTCTGTAAAATTGATTGAATTGATTGAGTACATGGATTCAGTGAAGTAGAGGTAGGTTTATGTTAGCAAAGAAAAGCATAGATGATATACCACCTGAGGATTTTTCTCAGAAACGTGTTTTTGTTAGAGTTGATTTCAACGTCCCCATACATAATGGGAAAGTTACAAATAACCTGAGAATTCGCGAAGAAATTCCCACTATAAAAAAACTATTAGAATTGAATGCAAAAGTGATTTTAGTTTCCCATTGGGGAAGACCAAAAGGAAAACGAAGCGAGGAATTCTCTTTAAGGCCGGTTTTTGAAGAATTAAAAAGTTTTCTTCCAGAAACTAAAATTTATTTTGTGGAAACATTAGAAGAACTCCAAAAGAAAAGTCAAGAAATTCAACCCAAAGAGATCATTTTATTTGAAAACATTCGATTTTATGACCAAGAGGAAAAAAATGATTTAGAGTTTGCAAAAGAGCTTGCTAAATGTGCTGATATATATGTCAATGATGCTTTTGCTTCAGCTCATCGAGCCCATACTTCTACGGAAGGAGTTGCAAGGTTCGTAAAACCTGCAGTAGCCGGTTATTTAATGAAAAAAGAGTTAGAATATTTGACTAAAATTCTTTATCAACCGGAGCGTCCTTTCTATGCCATTTTAGGAGGTGCTAAGATCTCAGATAAGATTTTAGTAATTGAAAATCTTTTAAAAATTGTAGATAAACTATTAATAGGTGGTGCTATGATGTTTACGTTTTTACGAGCTCTTGGTTATTCAACTGGAAATTCTCTCGTAGAAGAAGATAGAATCCAAGTGGCAAAAGAAATACTAGAAGAACACAAAGACAAGGTTATTCTTCCAGTTGATGCGGTTGTTACTGATTTTTTGGATATGAAAAAATTGCAAATTGGTTCTATTTCGGAAGTAGAAGTACAGCAAATACCTGAAGGCAAGATTGGTGTTGATATAGGAAGTAAGACCATTGAATACTATAAAAGAGAATTAAGCCAAGCCAAATTGGTATTTTGGAATGGACCAATGGGAACATTTGAAATTGAGCAAACTTCAAAAGGAACTTTCGAGTTAGCACGAGCTCTGGCAGAGATCACAAAACATGGAGTGATAACGATTGTAGGAGGAGGAGACTCCACTTCGGCAATCGAAAAAATTGGATTAGGAAGTGAAGTATCTCATGTATCAACCGGTGGAGGTGCTTCTTTAGAATTCATAGAAGGAAAAGTATTGCCGGGCATTGATGTTTTAGATTCAAAGTAGCGTGAAATCTAATACCAAGAATACAGTTAATTTAATAGACAACTCGATTTCCTTTTCGTTGAATGTGTTGACTTGTTTTTTCTTTAGCTTTTATACATTGATAGCTTCATTTTTTGTGAGGGTAAATGAGTTGATTTATTATTGATCATTTGCTTTTCTAAAAAAATAGGAAAAATGTAATATGTTTACAAACGTAAAAAGGAGAATAATAATAAATTTTTCATTAATAAGTTTTTTCACAATCATAATTTTGACTTTTATACTCTTTATTCATTTTAATCAATTAACGTTTATATCCAAACAAAGGAATAGACTTTTATTCTTAAGAGAAGTGGTTAAATTACAACAAATGGATTTAGATGAAATACAACAAATACTCATAAGGCTTGATTCTGATTTACTAAAAGAGATACCCCAGAATAATATAAATGAAAATCAAATTCTTCTGAAGTTTATTAAGAACAAAAATCATCTGTTGCTGAGTGAAGACCCCAATATTTATTTGATAAATGAATTTTTTTGGGAATTACTTCAAATAAAATTTGAAGAAGAATCAAAAATAACAAAACTAAATCGCTTAGTAAATTTATATGATTTGCTTAGTGGCTCAAATGAATTAATCCAGAAAATCAAAAAAGAAGTTTCTAATATTAAATCAGAAATTTCAACTGAACAGAATTTACATATTGAAAAAATCTTAAATGAAACTTTAAATCATTTAGAAAATAGAATTGTTTACAATTATGAAAAAACCAATTTAGTTTTTATTGGATTGGAAGTATCTGTCATCATAGCATATATTTTGTTTGCTTATTTTTCATTTAATACCTTTAGAGAAGAGAAGAATTTTTTGCTAAACATTGAAACAAGAAAAACTGAATTAGAAAGTATATTAGATGAAATTCACCAAATGCTTGTTCAGATAGATCAATGGAATTTTGAAGTGAAAGGAAGCAAAAAAGAAATCTCTGATATACATTTAGGAAAAATCAGATTCCTCATATATAAAGTTTTTATACAAATTAGTTTGCTAATAACTCAAATCAAAAATGAGATGCAGAAAAATATAAATGATCTTATTAACTTAAAAAGCATATTCAATGAACTACTTGCATTGTTTCGCGGATTCTCTGATTCCTTTCAAGATGAACTTGAGTTTTATAATGAACAGTTTTTTACATTAGAGAAGAATTTAAAAGAACTCAATCAAAAGTATAATGACTTTCGTAAAAAAGAAAATGTCGTTCGAACAGATTTACAAGAAATTGAAAATCTTTTGAAAACCCTTGAAAAAACAAGAGATATTTTAACCAAGTTGTTTCATGAATTAGAAGAACTGAAAAAAAATAATCAAAAAATTACTGGAATTATAAAGACCATACAAAATATCACTGATAAAACTAACATGTTAGCTTTGAATGCTTCTATTGAGGCGGCAAGAGCAGGAGAACAAGGAAAAGGTTTTAGTGTGGTTGCAGATGAAGTTACAAAGCTAGCAGAACAAACAAAAAATTCAACAAGGGAAATACAACTTCTTATAACTGAGTTGGATACGAATGTAAAAAAAATCGCAGATGAAGGAAGTTTAGTATCAAAAGAATTTGATCATGTATATCAACAATTGTCATTAAAGAGAAATTCAATTATGCAAGTTTTGGAGTTTTTTCAAGGAATTTTTCAATTCATTGAATTCAATCAAAAAGAACAAAATCGTATATATTCTAAATATTCTGAGCTGAAATCAAAAAATTTAGAACAATCTCATAAGTTAGAAAACATCAACAAAAAGATTGAGAGTTACAGAAATTATTTTGACTTTCATCAAGAAGTAATAGCTGAAACTCAGAAAATATTAGAAAACATGAAATTAGCAAAAGAGTTCGTTTATAATGAAATTTTTGATGTAGAAATACCTCTAATGAATCAACACCATGAAAACTTGTTTTCAATTTTTAATGAGTTATTAAAGATTTTTGAAAACCCAGAAAACTGGCAGTATGAATATATCATGATACAAAAAAAACTGATTGATTATGCAGATTTCCACTTTAAGGAAGAAGAAAGAATCATGAATGAATATGAATATCCTGATTTTGAGAATCATCGAATGGCACACAGAAAATTCATTGATGTGATAAAAAATAAAAAAGTCGATAAACTGAATGATTTATTTTACTTTACATTGTTCTTATATGATTGGTTAATCAATCACATTTATTACGTGGATAAACTTTACGCGCAATACTTCAGAGAAAAAGGTCTTTCGGAAGAAATCAAAGAAAAGTATCTATAAACTTTAAAAAGCTTGACTAGGCATTGATTGATGGGTATAATTTTGCAACTTTTCTATGAATGATCTTATTCTGTCAAAAAATAAAGTAATGATTGCTTTTTCTGAGGTGTGGGAAAAATTACTTTATCATTATATACCGAGAGAAATATTGAATTTCTTATATAAATATACGCAGCCCGAGATCAGGGGATTAGAAAACATACCCAAAAAAGAACCAACGATCATAGTTCCCAATCATAGTGGGGTTTTAGCCATAGATGCTTTAGTTTTGCATTATGTCATTAAAAATTTTGTTCATCGATTTCCTTATATCATGAGTCATAATTTTTGGCATAGTAATGAATTTTTACGATATTCATCAGAAAAATTAGGTTTTATACCTCAGGATTTTAAGGTAGCATTAAAATATCTTAAAGAAAATAAATTGATTATTTTGTTTCCTGAAGCAGAAGAAGGAAACTTCAAGCCAAGTATTTATATGTATAAACTTAGAAAGTTCAATCCTGGATTTGTTTCACTATCGATTTTGTCTAATGCATTTGTAGTACCAACTTGTATTATTGGTGCGGAAGAATCAAACATCAACTTGGGTGTGATTGAATTACGAGATAAAAATTTAAAGATTCCTATTCCGTTAAACTTATTCCCCTTCCCTGTGAAATGGAAGATTGTATTTTTAAAGCCAATCCATTTTCAAAAGTACAGTAGATCAGAAGCAAAAAACATATCATTTTTACAAGAAGCAGCTCAAATCGTTAGAATGAAAATCCAGCATCACATATATCGAGAATTACAGAATAGAGGTTTATTAAAATATCTAATTGATGGGTAAAATATGACGTCATTACAAGAAAACTTAGAATACATTAAAAAGCTACATGAAAGAAGTTTAATTATCCTAAAGACCACAGTTGATGAGGTAATGAGTAAAGATGTAATTACTATTGATTATTATGATCCTTGCGCAAAAGCAGCAAGGATTATTTTAGAAAACGGTTTTCTAAGTCTTTTAGTTATGAAGGAAGGTAAGCCGTACAATACAGTGAGTGTTTTTGAGTTGCTAAGATTAGGATATGAAGAAACATTTTCTAATAAAGATTATTTAACTATGAATGTTGGAGAACTTATAGTCAATAAAAAGTTTTATTACCTTCCATCCGGAACGTTATTAAGAGATGCTATCAACTTTATGATGGAAAGAAAATTGAGAACAATTCCCATTATAACAAATGATGTAGTTAATGGAATTTTATCAATTGTAGATATTGTTCAGTGGTATCGACTTCAACATTCGGAGGTTTTACTTGGTAAGGTACCCAAGTAATGAAAAATCCTTTTTTGCTAATGAGGAAAACTTAAAAAAAGAAAAGGAAAAAGCACGAAAGCTAAGAAAAACATCTTGGTGGAAAAAAAAGATTTCAAAAGGGATTTGTTATTACTGCGGAAGAAAGTTCAAACCCTCAGAATTGACAATGGATCACAAAATTCCCTTATCGAGAGGAGGGAGTTCCACGAAAGAAAATCTGGTTCCATGTTGCAAAGAATGTAATAGCAAAAAAAAATACTTACTACCCATAGAATGGGATGAATATCTTCAAAATCTAAGAAAACACTAAATAAATATCTAAATCGAAAATAAAATTTTAGATACTGAATAATTAAATATTTTCTTGACTTATAATAAATTTAGAATTTCTTGGTTAATTATTTACATTTATTTAACAACAAAAACAAAAGGAGAAAGTATGCAATGGAAAACCAAACACAAAAAACTAAATGAATGGATAGAAGAAGTCGCAGAGCTTTGTAAACCTGATGATATCTACTTATGTGATGGTTCTGATGAAGAATATGAACGATTGATTAAATTGCTGGTAGATGATGGATTAGCAATCCCTTTGAATCCTGAAAAACGTCCTAATAGTTATTTATTTCGTTCGGATCCGAGTGACGTTGCCAGAGCTGAAAATCGAACCTTCATTGCTTCAATAAAAAAAGAAGATGCAGGTCCAACTAACAATTGGATCGATCCTAAAGAACTCAAAGAAACCATGAAAAAACTTTATGATGGTTCTATGCGTGGACGAACCATGTATATTATTCCCTTTTCAATGGGTCCTATAGGTTCCCCTATGTCTAAAATTGGTGTGCAAATTACAGACTCAGCTTATGTAGTTATTAACATGAGAATCATGACAAGAATCGGCAAGAAGGTATTAGAAGCTTTAGGAGAAGAAGGTGATTTTGTTCCTTGCTTGCACTCAGTGGGAAAACCCTTAAAACCCGGTGAAAAAGACAATGGAAAATGGCCATGCGCACCTTTAGAGCAAAAATATATCTCTCATTTTCCTGAGGAAAGATTGATATGGTCCTATGGTTCAGGATATGGTGGTAATGCTTTGTTAGGGAAAAAGTGTTTTGCTTTAAGGATTGCTTCAGTTCAAGCTCGAGATGAAGGTTGGTTTGCAGAACACATGTTATTACTAAAGATCACAAATCCTGAAGGGAGAGTGAAATATTTTGCTGGTGCTTTTCCTTCTGCTTGTGGAAAAACTAATCTTGCGATGCTTGTATCAACTCTTCCTGGCTGGAAGGTAGAAACCATTGGTGATGATATTGCTTGGATGAGGTATGGTGAAGATGGGCGTTTGTATGCTATAAATCCTGAAACTGGACTCTTTGGAGTTACTCCCGGAACATCCCACAAAACCAATCATAATGCAATGGTAATGATCAGCAAAAACACTATCTTTACAAATTTAGCATTAACCGAAGATGGTGATGTATGGTGGGAGGGAATAGGATATGATCCGCCCGGAAAATTAATTGATTGGAAAGGGAATGAATGGATTCCTGGGGTATCTAAAGAACCAGCTGCACACCCAAATGGCAGATTCACAGCATCATTATATCAATCTCCCTCAATGGCACCTGAGTGGGAAGATCCTAATGGAGTTCCCATATCAGCCATTTTATTAGGTGGTAGAAGATCAACAGTTATTCCCTTAGTGTATGAAGCTTTTGATTGGGAACATGGAGTTTTTATGGGCTCTATTATGGGGTCTGAAGCTACGGCGGCAGCTCTTGACGTAAAGATTGGAGCAGTTCGAAGAGATCCTTTTGCAATGCTTCCTTTCTGTGGGTATAACATGGGGGATTACTTTCAACACTGGTTAAATATGGGGAAAAAGACTACACCTGACAAACTACCAAAAATCTTTAATGTGAATTGGTTTCGAAAAACTCCAGATGGTAAATGGTTATGGCCAGGCTTCGGTGAGAATATCCGAGTTTTGAAGTGGATATTTGAACGAACGGATAATGAAGGAAAATATAGAGTAGAACCAATTGGTATCGTGCCTACGATTGATGCTATTGATCGACCCGAAGGAGTTTCCGAAGAAGATATGAAAGAGTTACTAAAAATCGATTACGAGGGGTGGTTATTAGAAATTGAGTCCATTAAAGAACATTACAAGCAATTTGGTGATAGACTACCTAAAGAACTAAAAAAACAACTTCAAGATTTGGAAAATAGACTAAGAGAATCCATACAATATTAAATACAACATAAGGATGTTTCGCTTCTTAATAAAGTGAAACATCCTCCTTATTCATTAAGTTTCACAATTCCTAAGAAAAACTTGTAATAGAGAACTTAAAAAAAGAATATTGCCATTTTTGGAGGTTGAGATGCGTACTTTATCTGTAAATTTGGATCATGTAGCAACTCTTAGGGAAGCAAGAAAAACAAACTATCCTTCCTTAACCACGGCAGCGGGGATTTGTGAGGTTGCAGGAGCGGATGGCGTGACAATTCATTTGCGAGGAGATCGAAGACATATTCAAGATCGAGATTTGGAAATCATCCGGCAAATCACATTACTTCCCTTGACCTTAGAAATGGCTCCAACAGAAGAAATGTTAAATATAGCCATACGTACAAAGCCTGATGCTGTAACCTTAGTTCCAGAAAGACGAATGGAAATTACCACAGAAGGAGGTTTGGACCCAACGGTAAATCAAACTTATTTGTATGATTATATTCAAAAATTAAAGAAGCATAATATTAAAGTTTGTCTTTTTTTAGAACCTGAACAAGAACATATCAAAATAGCAAAAGAACTTGGAGTTGATGCAGTAGAAATCCACACCGGTAAATATTCTGTTTTGTTTGATAAATTTCATCCGGAAAAATACGAAGACGAATTAAAAAAAATCAGGGACTCAGCGTATTATGGGAAAAGTATAGGTTTGCAAATGAATGCTGGACATGGAATACACTATCAGAACGTAAAACCCTTAGCAAAAATCCAAGAAATCAGCGAATTTTCCATAGGACATGCTATTATAAGTAGAGCCATTTTTGTTGGACTCGAAAGAGCTATAAAAGAAATGATAGAACTCATACATAATCCTTAATGGAAATACTTAATCTTATCATTGACTCAGTAGATGATATTTATGTTTTCAATCTCCTTGATGATGTTTATCCATCTCGGTATTTACATTACAAAAGCAAAATCCAAAAAAGTTTGATCAGAGAATTCATCCATGAGATTCAAAATTTAAATTTCTACGTTTTGTCTGTCCAAAATTTAGATAGCGACGGAGCACTACAAAGCCTAAAAAAACTAAAGGGTCTTTCTGAAACCTTCTTTTCGCAGTTTTTCCCCTACGAGATTGCAAAAAAGATTCAACAATCAGAAGGAGGATATTTTTTCTTTCATGTTGATAGTTCATTAGCGTATATCCCATGGGAAATTTTGTATGATGGCACTTCGTTTTTAGGAGATAAATTTCGTATTGGTATTAGTATCAATGGAAGTTGGAAAGCAAAGCAAATCCCAGATAAAAACAAACTCAGAATCATGATTTTAGCCAATCCCACATTGGATTTAAAAGAAGCCTCAGAAGAAGGCTTATTTTTGTTCGAGACATTAAGTACTGAAATCAATACCAATTACTTGGATATACAGCTCTACATTGGCGAGAAAATCACAAAATTACGATTACTATCAGAACTTCAGAATTATGACATAGTTCATTTCGCTGGTCACGTGGTATATCAAGAAGATTATCCTGAAGGAGGGATCTTACTTTACAATAACGAAATCCTATATGGTCATGAAATAGAACGATTATCTAATCCTCCCTCCTTGGTTTTCATCAATGCCTGTCGAAGTGCTATGAAAGAAACCAACATAGGATTAGCAAACGCTTTTTTACGAGCAGGAGTTCCAAATTATATTGGAACTAATTGGATTATTCCTGATTCTCATAACACTATGGAGTTTGCGTTGAATGTCCATCGCTTTCTTTTTGAGGAAAAGACTATAGGTGATGCCCTATTTGAAGCCAGAAAGATTGCTCGAGAAACATATGCTCTATCAGAACTTATCTGGGCGTCTTATACACTTCATGGAAATCCTTTGACTAAAATTTTCAAATACCCAGAAAAACGAAGTTTTGATGCAATACGTTCTGATTGGAACCTAAAAAGAGTCTGGAATGAATATCCTACTTTTATAGCACTACTTTATAAAAACTTTGTCGAAGATAAAAAAGATTTAAAGCTCTTAATCAAAATCTTTGAACGATTTATACAAACCATAATAGCCATTATCATCGAAACTTATTTTAAATATAACATAAGGCTCACTCATTTATTTGAAGAAGAGATCTTTTCAAATACTATGATCGAAAAAAAAATTTGGGAAGGTTTATCCACATCTATTGATGAAGTGTTTGAATTTTCTGTTTTATGTGCTAAGAGATTACACTTGATTACCTTTCAATCAGAAGTTTTATCAGTCATAAAGTCTTTTTTGATACATAAAGAAGATATACAGAAAGTAATAGGATTAATAAGAGAAATCAAAAATGCAAGTATAGATACGACTTTTACAGAAGAAGAGACCTATTTAGTTAGCATTCAATATATACTGGAAAATCTACTAATTGATTTTATGAGTCTGACAAAATTACAATTTTTTTATAATATGGGTTCTCAGTATCCTTCGATTTTATTTAAAGGTTTAGAAGAAAAATCAATCCATATCTTACCCATTTTCAAAGAAGATCAAAAGTTAAAGAATTTCTTAGATCAACATGTTGGTGAGATATGCCTCAATATTGATCAATTTGTTTTGTCATTAAAAAGGTTTATTGAATATCAACCTTTAACAAAAGAATTTTTGTTTAAGTTTACAATATGAATTATTGTTTTAATGTTTTTTCTTGTGGAAGTTGTTGTGGTATTTTCAATCATGAGTTATCCACAAAAGAGATAATCGATTTATTAAAAGAAAGAACTCAGAATTTTTTTCAAATCAACAAATCAAACTATAGAAGAATGGATCTAATATTATATCGTCATTTCCGAGAGAATAAAGAACAATCAATTCCAAAAATTTCCAATGAAATTTATGTCTGTCCTTTTTTAGGAATCATTGAGCATAATAAGATTGGGTGTTTAATACACCCAACTTTAACTAATGATCCCAAAACTCAAGATGCTTCTTTTTATGGAGCTTCGTTATGTCAAGCCTATGATTGTAGAGTCAAACAAGAGGATAAAGAAAATCTTTATTACCAATTAATCGTAGAATTTCTTCAATCAGGGAAATTCGATGATTATCTTTTAATGCATGAAAACGTAAATCAAGAAAAAAAAATATACCAGAATCTTTATTACTCACGATTTATGGGTGATTATATTTTTTATCGGTTTATTAGTTTTTACTTTGATTTCGATAAGATCTTAAAATCCAGAACTTTGTTAGAGCTTTTTTTCGATTTGTGTTTAGAAAGAATACCTTATAACAAAGACGTAAGTTCTTTTGAAATCAACTATCATAACTTCGAAGAAGACCAATTTGAAGAAAATTTTAAAAAAATTTTCCCAAATCGAAATAATTACGAAATCCCTATAAAAAAATATCAGCCTCTATGGAAAGTCTATGTTAATCAAAATTCATCCAGTTAATCCCGAGAAAAGAATCGTCAAACGAATTGTTGATGATCTCAAAAAAGGAAAAATCTACATTCTACCAACAGATACTGTTTATGCTTTGGTTTGTTTGATTGATCAGCCAAAGGCAATCTCAAGCCTTTATAAAATAAAAAATCTTGATGAAAAACACCATTTAAGTTTACTCTGTAGAGATATTTCTATGGCTGGTTTATATGTGAAGCATATCCCCGATAGGGCTTTTAAACTTATAAAGAACTATACCCCAGGACCTTATACCTTTATCTTTCCAGCGAGTAAAGAAATGGATCGAAGAGGTGTTGGAAAGAGAAAAGAAGTAGGTGTTCGTATCGTTAATCATCCCTTACATAGATTATTATTTGAATACGGAGAAATTGATAAACCCTTAGTTTCCACATCTGTTCGAACAGAAGATGACTACATCACTTATCCAGAACATTTAGATAAGCTCTATGGACATTTGGTGGAAGCTGTGATTGATGATGGTCCAAAAAAGAATTTATATAGCACAATTATTGACTGCACGAAAGAAGACATTGAAATCCTTCGAGAAGGGAAAGGTCCAGTTATAGAATTAGGCTATCAACCAGCGGAGTTTGAGCAAAGATGAAGGCAGTTATAGAATATCGGGTTCCTTATGGTGATACCGATAAAATGGGAATTGTTTATTATGCCCATTACTTTCGATACTTTGAGATGTTACGAAATGAGCTTATCCGGAATTCAGGAAGATCATATAAAGAAATCGAGGAAAAAGACGGTTTAATGTTTCCCGTTTTAGAGGCTTTTTGTGAGTATCTTTATCCTGCCAAGTATGATGACATCATTCAAATTTTTGGAGAGTTGGTTTCTATCGAAGCAAATCGCTTCAAAATAGCCTATACAATCTACGAGAAGGAAAGTCAAAGAATTTTAGTGAAAGGTCATACAATCCATATTTGTATTTCCTTAGAAGGAAAACCAAGAAGATTACCAGATTACCTTAAGAGTTTATTGAGTTCAACCAAAGAAGGATTTTCTCACTGAATTTACGTAATTATGGGCAATTCTTGTTGGTTCAGGGATTTTGTATTTTGAAAAAGCTAACGTAAGTTCCAGAGCCGACGTCATGCTCACCTTCCAGCCCGGTGAAACAAAAATTGGTTGGGAATCATCTCTGGTACATACAGCCCATCCTATGTGGGTGTTTTTATATATCAGTTTTTCATAATTTCCTTTTTTTAATGCAAAGTTTTTGTATTGACCAATCAGTTTTGTTTTTCCTACTCCAATAGTAGGAAGGTTCAAAATGATTCCTAAGTGCACTGCAATCCCAACAAACCTCGGATGTGCAATACCTTGACCATCAATAAACAAAACATCTGGAACTATATGAATATTTTCGAATAGCTCAATAAGAATTTCTACCTCTCGAAAAGAAAGAAATCCAGGAATGTAAGGAAATATTAGGTTTTTTTTAACATAGTATTGTTGGAATATCTTGTGATGAGAATCAAGAATCACAATCCCAGCAATAGCATCTTGGGTATTTGGTTTGATAGCCACATCAATACCAGCAACGATTAAGTTATTGCTGGGTTGTAAATTTTTCCATTTTGGAAGTTGTTTCAACACCACTTTGGCATATTGATTTTGAATCTTTTGAGCTAATCTTAGGCTTTTTTCTTGTTGGTATTCTTCAATTGCCTTTTTTAATAGAAATAAACTACTTTTTCGTATAGGGGATTTCATTTGATTTAAAAAATATTGATAGTGAGTTTTCTAAAATCTCTATTACTTCTTGTTTTTGGATTTGATGAATGGGTTTCTTTTTTAGCATCAAGAGATTATCCCAAAGAAGAGTTTTCCATCTTTTCGCATTTTTTTCTCCATAAAATAAACCAAATGTATGTTTGATTACTTGGTGTGGGTATATACCTTCCTCGAGTTGTTCAATTACGTATGAATAAAATGAACGAAAGATTTCGATTTTACTTTTTTGAGACCCTTCTTTAAGAAACAGAAAATCAATGTCTTTGAGAAAATAGGGATTTTCATAGGCAGCTCTTCCAATCATGACACTATCAACATGTTCTAAATGCCTTTGGATTTCTTGTATAGAGGAGATGCCACCATTAATTTCAATATGGAGCTTAGGGAATTCTGATTTGACTCGATATACCCAATCATACATTAATGGTGGAATGGAACGATTCTGTTTTGGGCTGTAGTTTTCTAAAAAAGCAAACCTTGCATGGATAATGTAATGCCTACAACCATACTGGGATGTAGTTTCAATAAAGTTTTTTAAATCCTCATATTGAGTTTTGTCAATTTGATTGGATCTAAAACCTAAACGATGTTTGATGGACACAGGTAAATTAGTATGTCTTTGGATTTCTTTGATCATTTTTCCTACTTTGTGGGGGTCGTTCATCAAAATGACACCAAAGTTTGCGTTTTGAACTTTGCTACTCGGACATCCTGCATTGATGTTTATCCCATCATAACCCCATTTTTCTATCAGTTCAATCCATCTTTTTATAAATTCAATTCGGGAACCGCCAATTTGAAAAATCAAGGGTTTTTCTCTCGGATGGAAATCTAAAATTTCTTTTAGTTTCTTAGGATGGTGTTCATTGAAAACAAGAGAATTCTCAGGAATCATTTCTGTATACAAAACCACATATTTTGAGATGAGTCTGATAAAGTAACGAAAATGACGATCGGTCCAATCCATCATTGGAGCTATACTAACCTTTCTTTCTTTCGGGTTCATATTGAAATTTAGACTCATTATGTTTTATTTTTGTAAAAGATTTCAAGGCTTTGGATTTTTGTTATTTCTTTTTTATAAATAATCTTTTTTTGTTTTGAGGTCAAAGAGAATATGAAATTTACAGAAAAGAATTTCATTGAAATCCTCAACAACTGGGCTAATGAATTAACAAATGTTTATAAAGAAAATCAGATTTTGATCCGCTTTATGATTTTTGTTGTAATAGCAAATTTCGGAATTTTATTTTTAAAACTATGGGCATATTATCTTACAGGTTCAATGGCTTTAAAGTCAGATGCATTAGAAAGCTTTGTGAACATCATGGCTGGGACTTTTGCTTTATTTGCTATTGTCTATGGGAATAGACCAGCTGATAAAGATCATCCGTATGGACACGGCAAAATTGAGTTTTTTTCATCCCTTTTTGAAGGAGGATTGATTTTACTTGCAAGTGTTTTAATTATCTATGAATCAATTGAAAAATTCTTTATTGGGATAGAATTGAAGGAAATCACAAAAGGACTTTTAATTAATTCCCTTGCAGGTATTCTCAATGGCATATTAGGATTATTTCTCATTCGTAATGGAAAAAAATATACTTCAGAAGCCATCATAGCAGATGGCTATCACTTACTCTCTGATTTCTATACAACTATTGGTGTTTTGATTGGGCTTATTTTAGTCATGATTAGTGGTATAGTTTATTTTGACCCCATTGTCTCTTTGATTTTTGGGTTATGGTTGTTTTATACAGGAATAAAAATTGTTCTTAGTTCAATTTCAAAATTGATGGACTCAGAAAATTCGGAAGTTTTGAATACCATCATTAAGGCTATTAATGAGATAAACGATGAAAGAATTATCACAGTTCATGGTTCAAGAATTTTACAATCGGGAAGTTATTATCACATCGATATTCACTTAGTGGTTCCCGAGTTCTACTCTGTTCACGAAGCTAACAGATTAGTTCATGAATTCGAAGAAAAAGTGATCCATCATGCCAAGATCAAAGGGGAGTTTCACTCCCACATTGATCCGTGTAATAGAGAATACTGCAAAATTTGTAAGATTCATAATTGTCCTATACGAAAGGAAGATTATCAAAACGCATACTCCATAACCTATCAAGAAGCCATCAGTTTTCGAAAATAGAAAATAAAAACTAACAAATCACATTTTCTAATAGTTTATTTTTCTCTATTGCCATATCTAATCCTTTTATCAAAGCCTGCCTTAATTCTTTTATATCTTCAATCATGAAATCCAAGACGTTTGTTTTATAGGCATCATTTTCAGCTTTTGCTTTTTCATTAAAGTCTTTTATATAATTACTTCTCATTTCTTCGGCTTCTTGATGTTTTCCTTGAGATTTGAGCTCATTATATTTTTTCCCATAGAACAGGTCAAAAGCAGAATCAGCACCCATCACAGCTAAAATGGAATTTTTTAATGAGAAAGAAATAATACAAGGTCTTAAGAATTTACTGAATGCATGAATTTGTCTTCCTCCGTAGTTTTGATTCAGTGTGACGGAAACAACAGGTATGGTCGATAAAACATTTACGTCCAAGGATCTTCCACCAATTTGTTGGATACGCAGTCTTTCTTGTTTTGTTCCTGGTAAGAATCCTGGAGCATTCGAAATCATAATTAAAGGTACTTTATTTCTTTCTATCAGTTCAGTAAATATTCGGAATTTTTCGGTTCCAGGTGCATCTGGAGCTCCTCCTAAAATAGCTGGCTGATCTGCTAAGATACCTACAGTCTTCCCGTTGAGTTTTGCAAAGCCAGTGATTAAGCTCGGACCTTTTTGAGGATCATTCATTTCTTTCCACCATTCGATAAACGTTCCTTCATCAAAAACCCGTGAGATTACATTCTCAATTATATCGAATGGCATGGCAGGATTCTCGGGAATTATAGGTTCTTTGGATGGTGGTATGATTTTTTCTGATTCATTTTTTTCTGAGAGAAGTTGAATGATTTTTAGTGATAGATCAAAAGCTTCTTCGTATGAATGGACTACATGAGTAGAAGAGTTTTTGATGAATTCTTCTTCTTTTTCGCTAAAACTTCGATTTCTTATAAAGATCAAAGCATCAGCTCCTGAATGAAGCATGATCTTTTGAAGTCCTCTAACTGTCGTAGCAATGTGGATTCTTGTTCCAGCTTTAATGGTCATTAATTTTAGGAAATCTTGCCTTGCTCGAAGGGTTAGTGAATCAGTTCGTGGGGTTTCAATAAACCATTCATCACCAACAACAATAATTTGATCAGAATTTAATTTTCTGGCTGTAATCAAAAGATCAATAGCACGAAGCAAAGATTGATAGGAACGTAGTCCAAACCGGTTTCTTGGACCCATAATCAGGATGGGTCTGCCAGCGATTTTTGCGAAGCCTCCTATCAAAGCACCAGAACCATAATATTCTTCTTTGAAGGGGATATATTTACCATGATCTGAATTAGCTCTAATGATGTCAGCATTTAATACGTCATCAGGGTTGAGTTTTGTTTTGTAATCAATTGGTTTTCTTTGGATAGTTTGTAGTTTTTGTCCTTTTGCAAAAAGTTCATGGATACTTTTAAGAATTACCAAAAGATGAATATTACTCCTCGCAACAAGATCCACTGTACCTGTAAGTCGGCTCATTACCCTTGCACCACCAATTTCGTAGTTGGTGAGGTCTTCTCCGGTGACGGATTTAATCACAGCAGAACCTGTCAAAACTCGGTAGGATTGTTCGTCATCTACCATAACTTGAATGGCAGCTTGAGAAGAACCATATACATCCAATCCTGTAGATGAACCCACACCTACAGCAACAATAAATGTATTTGGTGTTGTGGGTAATTCTTCTTCTTTTATGCTAAGCATTTGATTTATTTTGTTAATAACTTCTAAGATTTTGCCATCGTCAT
Organism: Leptospiraceae bacterium; assembly: GCA_025059995.1. Lineage (NCBI taxonomy): Bacteria > Pseudomonadati > Spirochaetota > Leptospiria > Leptospirales > Leptospiraceae > Leptospiraceae bacterium. The sequence continues at coordinate 182,480 of JANXCF010000003.1, read as the reverse complement.
GAATTTTGATATATTCATAGATTTTTTTCGGAGAATAATTACCACCAATGAGAGCATTCATGAAAAAGCCTTCCGCCGCGCGATTTAATGAGACCATACCTTGTCGAATGTTTGCTCCTGCACCATCATTAAAAACATAAAGAGGATATCCTTTGACACTAGCCAACCAACAAGCAGCTACGTACTTCAAACCTTCTAAATCTCCTGTAGCTCCTCCACTAATCCGTGAGTCTTTTAGATAAAAAATGGCAGGTATCTTATTCATTTTTCCTTCGTAGATTTTACTTCCAACGGGGATTACTTCATCAGGAGTGTTTTGATAATCAATACCAGGGATTCTTATTTCTTTATAAGAACCAACATCAAAACATTCTCTCACCCATAACTCAACAGGCCATTTCCCTAAACGGTATACATGTGAAGTTTTTGTATCTTCTGTTTTAGGATTAAAATAAGGCGATATGGGATTTTCATCAGTTAGAATATTTAGAATTACTTTTTTCTCTTTTTGAGTTACGTAAAATTGCTTTTCTATGAGTTCTTCGCTGTTAGGTGTTTTGCATATGACAGAAACAATGTTATTCGTGATCGCAGGATCATTGAAAAATGGTAAAAGACGAAACATCATATTCGTCAAAACATCATAATTGAATATTATTTTGGACTCGGAAGATAAATCCAAAATTAATTCCTCATCGACTACAATTATATCTAAATAATTACCATGTTTTTTATTGATGGATTGATAGGAGTTTAGAACTTTCACAGCGTTGATATTGGCTATTTCCACATTCTCACTGCCAACTAGATTACCATCTTTGTCATACGTTGGTATGACTTTTTCTACTATTCCAAATACAAAATAGAACTCCTTCTCACCTTCTTTTAGTAAATAAATCAAGACATTTGAAATTGGAGAGTATAAACGTTGGATTGTATACCGATTTCCTAAGAATTGAATTTTCTTTTCTAAAACTTTTCTGGTTAGTGGTTTGATGATTAAATTATCGGGAATAAGGTCGTTGTATGGTTGTTTTAGAGATTCTTCTATGTTTTTTCTTATTTCTTCTCTCGAGATGTGAGGATAATAAAGAGGATCAGAAGTGATTTTTCTTAAATCTTGAAGGTATTTTCTTGATACCCAATACACCAGCTCAATGCTCCAACGAGAGATGCCTAATTTGCTTAAGGTTTCAGTTATTTTCTCTGCAATGGTTAGGTCTTGTTCTGCTTCTTCTTGATTAACAAATTTACGCAAAGTATTTTTCAAAGCGTTCGAAGGTCGTTTGAACCCACCAATTATATCTAAGATCAATAAAATGGGTTCGATATATTCTCTTGTAGCTTGAAAAGCCCTCAAGATAAAGTAGAATGCTTTTTTAGAAATTCGCTGGTTTTCTTCTGAGGTTGATCTCCAGTCCGTTACATCATATCTTTTAAAAATTTCATTAATTACAAATAAATAGTTAGCTGATGGTTGATAAGAAAAATTTTCCCAGTTGTTAAACAAACGAAACGTTTCTCTAAAATAAGAAGACTTAGTTACAATTAATGGTGAGAATAATCTTTTGATTTCACTATAAGTTAGTATCAAATCAAGAAAGAGTTTTTCGTTAAAGATTTTGCTAATGTCATAATTTTTAGGTAATGTCTTTAAAATGTGAATGATTTTATTGACCAAATTCTTGTTCTCGATATTAAAGCCTAAATAGATATTTTCTAAAATCCTGATTATCGATGGGAATAGGGTATCTATGTTGGATTGTATTTCTTCTTCCTTCTTCGATACAATAAAGTAATCTAATTTCTCTTGGTTGTCGGTAGTTGGATTGATATGAATTTTAGTATAAGTAGTTTCATTTTCATTAGATACCTCGATTTTATCAGGTTTTACGTAAAATAAAACCTCACCTTCACTAATGGATTTTCCGATGATTTTTCCATCTGCGGTTTTTGATAAAATTAATCTGTTGGGATCACCATTTTCAATAAGATATTCAATTGTTCCATCAATTGGAGATTTAATCGTAGATTCCATCTTCATAGCCGATAAAATGATGATGGGTTGGCCAGCTTTTACTTTGCTTCCAATTCGAACATCATCCATAAATTTCACAAACGTGCCTTGGATAGGAGAACGAATCAACCCTATAGGATCCTTTTTACCTGTATCGCCTTTGGAACTAATTCTTACTTTGTAGTAGTGTACTTTCCCTTCATCATCATTGAAACGAACTATATTGTAGGCATGTCTTCTATCTACACGAATGGTATAGGTCTTATTTTGATAACGAACAGTGTAGTCATCTCCTATTGATAAAGAAGGTAGAAATTTGATATTGCCAAAATAAATTTCATTAACGAAAACCTCAAACTCTTCTAAGCCATTTTGTAAGAATTGGATTAGATATTTATTTCCGTATAGTTCTGCATCGTAGCTATCAGGCAGTTGAAATAATTCAGCTTTGTTTAGGATTACCTCCAAGTCTCTATTTTGGAAAAGTTCATTTACTTTTTCTTGTATAGTTCTTACATATTCCGTGATTGCACTAAAAATACTGCATTGAATAAGTAGATTTTCTTCTAATACAGGATAACATAGCTCTTGATAATCAAGCAAAATGCGGTTGCTATAGTCACCTTTGCGAAATACATCAGAGCGTATGATTCTTAAGAGTTGATTCAAATTTGATGTGACGCCACGGATATAAAGTTCATTGAGAGCTCTTTCCATTCGCACAACAGCTTCTTTTCTTGTAGAACCCCAAGCTATGACCTTACCAATCATAGGGTCATAATCAGGTAGAATTCGATCTCCACGACGAAAACCAAAATCACAACGAACTCCATTGAAAGTAGGTAAATCTAAATCTTCAATTTTACCTGGAGTAGGGGAATATTGATTTTCTGGATCCTCTGCATAAACCCTACATTCAATCGTATGTTCTTGGTTGATGAATCTTCTTTCTAACACTTTCTCGTAGGGGATTTCATGTTCTCTTCCATCAAAGAGAAGGATTTGCCATTTTGCTAAGTCTATCCCCAAAGTCTGATCTGTGACAGGGTGTTCAACCTGAAGACGAGTATTCATTTCCAAAAATCCGTATGTATCGGTGTCAGGGTCATAAAGAAATTCCACGGTTCCAGCTCCACCGCCATTGCTATAACCTGAAATCCGAGCCATGTTTTCTGCTGCTGCCAAGAAAGACAGTTTCGTATAGTTTGATAGAAAGGTATCACCAGTTTCTTCGATGATTTTTTGATTTCTTCTTTGAACGGCACACTTTCGAAGTCCAACAGCTAAACCATTAAATATTTGGACTTCAATATGTACAGGATTGACTATAAATTTTTCTAAATAAAAGCTATCGTCATCATACAAGGTCTTTCCAATTCTTCTGCAAGATTCAATGGCAGGAGCTAAATCTTCTTTTTTGAAGACTGCTTGCATTCCTTTTCCACCACCGCCAGCATTTAACTTCACGATGACAGGGTATCCAATCCGTTCTGCTTCAGTATAGGCTTGTTCCAAAGATTGAATGGAATCAGTTCCCTCAAAAAGAGAAACTCCATATTGTTTTGCTAAGTTGCGAGCATCAAGTTTATTTCCAACTTTCCTCATGATGGAAGAATCAGGACCCATGAATATGATTTCTCGTTGAAAGTATTCAGAAGCAATTTTGATGGAATCAACAAAATCAGGGTTTTCGGATAAAAACCCATAACCTGGGTAAATCGCATTTGATTTAGAAAGGATTGCTGCTGCTATGATAGTAGGGATGCGAACATAATTCATGGCATTTCCAATAAAAATCACTTCATCAGCAGTTTCATACCATGACTGGCCACGATCAGGATCAGTTACAACGGCAACCGAAGGAATGGACTCTTCCTTGAGGGAAAGAAAAAAGCGTTTTGCAATCTCGCCTCTATTTGAGATAAGGACTTTTTTTAATTTTCCATCTCGTTTTTTGGGCTCTTGAATGTTTTCAATGCCTGGATTAAGCTTTTTAATGATTTCTATTTGCTTGATAATTTCATTAATGAGTAATTCTGTTTCAATTGAAGCTACTTTCATTTTCTACTCCATACGAAAATGTAATTTTATGTATTTGATACAGTTTTGAGTTTTTTATTTATTTAATTTTATGAAGCATGTCAATTAAAATCTCGTTATTCATTGAAATTGACTCAATATCAAACAATAAAAGCTTGGATTAATATTTATGATGCCATCTTTGTTATGTGAAGCTAAATTGAATGATAAAAAATTCTTCATTCAATTCGGTGGTCAGGGAAATTCCTTTTTGAAGGAAATGCAGATTCTTTACGAAAGAGAGGATTTAAAAGAATTCTTTTATGTAGCTTTTGAGGCTATTGATTACTGTATGAATCATGATCAGTTAAAAGATGAAGTTGAAATTTATTTCCCAGAAAGATTTCCATTAAAGTCTTGGTTAGAAAAGCATAAGAAACCAAAAGATGAATATTTATCTATATGTCCTATCACCTTTCCAGGAAATCAAATCACCCAATTAGCCAATTTATATGCTTTCATCAAAAATGGTTTTGATCCTGATGAATTTTTACCTCATGTATTGGCGGCAACAGGTCATAGCGGAGGACTGCAAGCAGCAGTGATTTTTGCTTTGGGAAAAAAAGGAAAAGACCTTTTAGAAATTATTTTTGACTTTATCGTTTGGTATACGATGGCAGGGTATTATTCTCAGAAAGCCTATGGTTTTCAAAAAGTTTCAAATGAGCTAAAAGAATGGAGTCTAAAAGTTGATCGTGATATTCCTTATCCTATGGCAGTTGTATCGAACATTACCTTCAATGAACTTGAGAATTATATTGAAGAATTTCATAGAAAGTATCCTGAGGTTTTGGAATTTCCTATCAAGATTTCATTGATCAATGCAAAGACAATCTTTGTGATTACAGGACATGCAAAGGATTTGGTTCTCTTTCGGAAGTCATATCTTGATGAATTTCACAGAAAACACATACAATGGAGTTATGTTCCCGTTTCCATTCCTTTTCATCGTTGGGATACAATGAAGGAAAAAATTTATGACTTTTATAATGATGAGGTTTGTAAAAAAATCAAAATTACAGGGAAAGATCTTAAAGTTCCCGTTATTTCTTTTACCGATGATGGAGTCAATTTGCAAGAAATAGAAAATCTTTCAGTTTATTTGGCAGATGCCATGATGAATCAAATTTTATATTGGGACAAAGCCGTAGCTCCAGTTTTGAATAAAGAAAAACCGGTTGATTATATCATTGATTTTGGACCAGGAAAAATCACATCGATTTTAACAAAATATCATCTAGAAGAACACCAAATTACTCATACAAAAATTTATTCTTGTGTAGGACGTTCAGGGCTTAATCAAGTATTAAAAAAAATAGAAACTCCTTGTGTTTGAGTATATTTCTTCTCTTGAACGTTTTCTTGTTAACTCAAAGAAAATTATCCCTAAGAATGCTAATCTTGGTTTAGTTGCAAATCAAGTATCATTTTCTTTTTATTTTACAAAGTATAGTTTTGAAATCTTAAATCCCAAAAAGGTATTTCTTTTGGAACACGGTTTTTTTTCTGAATTACAGGACCAAATCCCAATTACGTCAAAAAGTATTTATCAAAAATATTCAGATATTCAATGGATAAGTTTGTATGGCGAAACCTTTGATTCTTTAAAACCCCAAAAACGTGATTTAGAGGATTTGGATGTTCTTGTGGTTGATATTCAAGATGTAGGGAGTCGCTATTATACGTTTTTGACCTCGGTTCTTTATATTCTACAAGCAATCGTAGATTATCAACTTAGAATCAAGATCATTGTTTTAGATCGAATCAATCCCACTTTTCATAATAATAAAAGAAGCTTTGAAGGAACACCTTTACAAAAGAAATTTGTTTCTTTTGTCGGGGTAGAAGGAATCCTTCATCGTCATGGACTTACACCTGCAGAGCTACTTTTTTACTATTGGATCAATATCAAAAACCGCAATCAATCTGAATTTCTATTTGTTCCCTATCACAAAGAAGTTCCTATACAAAAATTATATCCCGAAAGAGAAATCATCCTTGAAGACAAAGAAGATAAAAGAATCATAAGGTTTTCACAAAATCCTTTTGATATTTATCCTTCCCCAAACATGCCAACGACTACGACAGCAAAAGTTTACACAGGGCAGTGTTTGTTGGAAGGAACGAATCTTAGTGAAGGTAGAGGCACAACAAAACCTTTTGAAATTTTTGGTGCACCTTTCATTGATAAAAAAATCCAAGAAAAAATTTCAAATTCAATTGAATTTCAAAAGCTTGGGGTTGTATTACGTCCGATGACGTTCATTCCCAATTATCATAAATTCAAAAACGAAATATGTCATGGTTGGCAAATCCATATAACTGACGAAAAGAAATATCATTCTTTGTTTACTACTTTGTTGATTTTGCGGTATTTGCATAAATGGACGAAGGATTTTGACTGGTTCCGTGGTGTTTATGAATTTCGTTCTGAGTATTTAGCCGTCCTATATCTATTGGGGGATGAGGAACTATTTCGATTTGTTGAAAGTGATAAAGTCAGTCCCAATGATTTATTTTCTTACTTAAAAAAGCATGAACATGTATGGAAAACCAAAGTCAAAAAATTTTTTTTATACGGTGAACGCTTTTCTAAACGTTCGAATTGATTTACATGAAACTAAATAAAAAAAATTTGCATGAATTAAAGGTTTTGGATTCTTTTCTTTTTTCGATAAAAAATTATGAACTTTATAAGAGAAAAAAATTCAAAAGATAAAATTTTAATCACAGGAGCTGGTGGTTCTATTGGTTCTGGTTTAGTCTTGAAGCTTTTGGATCATGGGTATGACAATATTGTATTGTTGGATCATAGTGAATATTTATTGTTTCAAATAGCTCATCGTTTGAACTTCCAGTATCCCTATTATTTAGCAGATATAAGAGATTATGAGCGATTAGAGGAGATTTTTGTTCTTGAGAATCCAAATGTAGTGTTTCATACAGCGGCTTTAAAACATGTTCCCATGCTCGAGGATCATCCCACAGAAGCCATCAAAACAAACGTCATGGGAACCTACCACTTAGTGAAGTTATCTCATCTCCATGGCGTCAAAAAGTTTATTTTCATTTCCTCAGATAAAGCCATCAAACCTACAAGCATCATGGGAGCTACTAAAAGAATTGGAGAAATGATCTGTCAGTATTTCCAAAAACAGTCAGAAACAATCTTCACCTCCGTTCGATTTGGGAATGTTTTAAATAGTTCAGGAAGTGTGATTCCTATATTCAAAGAACAGATTCAAAAAGGTGGTCCAGTTACAGTCACTCACAAAGATATGAGCCGATTTTTTATGTCGATTGATCAAGCTTGTGAGCTCTTAGTAAAGGCAATGGAAATTGCTACTCCTAATGATGATGTGTTTTTCTTACATTTGGGTGAGCCCATCAATATTTACGAATTGGCAAAATTTATGATACTTTCTGAGGGAAAAATGCCCCATAAAGACATCCCGATTGTAATAACCGGACTTCGACCAGGAGAAAAGCTCAATGAAGAATTTCACGATGATGATGAGTTAATACACTCTACCAACTATGAAGGAATAAAAAAAGTGATTTTGAATGGAATCCCAGATAATTTTCAAGAACTTGTTGAACAACTCATCAAAGAAGCCAAAAACAAAAAAGAAATCAAAAAAATCATCAAACAATTAATACCTGATTATCAGAGCACATCTTTGAAAAAATAGTTCTTTACACAAATCCTAAAGAAAATTTTATCAAAAATAAAGGAGTGAAGAATGAAACTTAGTAAAATTCTATTTGTTTTTTTTCTGGCATTCTTAGTATTATTCTATTGTAAAAAAGAACAAAAAGATACATCTCAGTTTGTGGAAGTTTGTAAAAAAATTGTTGAGTGTGATAAAAGTTTGAGTCAGTTTCAAGATTTGCAAAAGCATTGTATTAATTTTTTTTCGAAGTTGGAGGCTGAACAAGCTCGCTCTTTGAAGCTAATTATGGATTGTATTAAAACAACTCCTTGTGAGAACTTGAGCTTCCAAAGTTGCACAATTGAATATATAAAAGAACTTCAAAGTATGATCCCAGGAACTACTGGAACAGGAACTAAATGATCACTTCACAAATTGATTGATAGTTTCAATAACAATCTTAGCTGAGTTTGTGTAATCGAATAAAGAAAGTTGAGTATTCAAAATGGATGGAGTTTTTTGGGAAAAAAACTGCAAGATAGCGTTCTTCCAGTGTTGAGGGTTTTTTACTTCCTTTACGAAAAATATGCCATCGAAGTTTTTTCCTATTTCCTCGAAGATTTCGATTTTTGATAAAATTTGAGGCTTTTTGTAATAGGCAGCTTCTAAAATGGGTAGTCCAAAGCCTTCGTAGATACTGGGAAATAAAAATAAAGAACAGTTTTCATAAAGCCAGAAGAGTTCTTCTTTTTTTGGGGAATTTACGAAATAAATATCTTTTTCTTTGAATTCATTTTTTACTAATTGTGTTAGAATTGGCGATAAATTCCATCCCTTTTTTCCTGCTATCACTAAAGGAAGTAAATTTTTATTTTCTTCTTTTGCAAGAAGATATCCTTGAATCAAAGTTTCAAAGTTTTTTCTTGGTTCTAAAGTTCCTACGGACAATAAAAATTTATCGAAATTTAGTTCTTTGGGCTTTTTTGTGTCTTTGGGAGGAGCAATCAATCCTGGATACACAACGATCAGCTTTGTTTTTTTTGATTCAGTGGGGAAAATTTTTTGAATCAGATTTTTAGTTGTATGCGATAAACACATCACTACGTCAGAATGAAGTAGAGAATTTCGAGTAAAGGTTTTTAAATACAATTGCTTCCAGTAAACCATGGTTTCAGGAGCAATCCAAGCATTTAAGTCATGAATATTCAATAAAGTAGGGATAGGGTATCTTTTTTTCATATTGTAAGGTAGTAGAAATAATGAGCTCCAAAAAATATCAATTTGATTGGCTTTTAAAATATTAGGAAATACTGAGTGAAACCAAAGGGGACTTGCTTTTGCGAATAGAGAATTTTGTTTGATTAAATGAATATTCGAAAAAGAAAGTAAATCTTCGTATTCTTCACTTATAGTTTTATTGGTGATTAAATACCACTTCCAGTTTGAGGAAAGTTTGAGCACTTCTTTTAGGATGTTGTAGAGATAAACAGCGTTCCCTGTGCCTGAATAGTAAAGAGGACGAACATCAATTGCGATTTTCATGTTGTAATGAAAAATTTTTTTTTATTTAGCATGAAAACAAGAAATCCACTTGCAGAGAGTAAAAATTAAAATTTTTTTATAATTCTATGAGTAGTAGAATTTTCTTGAATAACAGAGAAGCCAAAAAAAGACGTCCTCCTCTTGCTTTTGAAAATTTAGAATTTTTGTTTAGTGAAGAAGCAAGACCCATAAGGATTTTAGCTGAGTATCTTTATCCTTTAAAGAAATTTAAAGAATTTGGTATCACGGATACGATTATTTTTTATGGTTCTGCAAGAATACCTTCACCTGAAGAAGTAGAAAAACATAAAGGTTCAAAGATAGTGGAATTAGTAAAGTATTACGATGAAGCAAGAGAATTAGCAAGACAAATTACTCTTTGGTCCAAAAACGTTGCAAAAAAACATAAAAGGAGATTTATCATCTGTAGTGGTGGAGGACCAGGAATCATGGAAGCATCTAATCGTGGTGCACATGATGCTGGTGGTATAAGCATTGGGCTCAACATTGAACTCCCCGAAGAACAGCTACCTAATCCATATATTACTCATGAGTTGAACTTTGATTTTCATTATTTTTTTACAAGAAAGTTCTGGTTTTTGTATTACGCACGGGTTCTGATTGCTTTTCCTGGAGGTTTTGGAACCTTAGATGAACTATTCGAAACATTAACTTTACAACAAACAAAAAATATTAAAAACGTAGTTCCAGTTTTACTTTATGGAAAAGATTTTTGGAATCGCTTGATTGATTTTGATTTTTTAGTGGAATATGGATTAATTTCACCTGAAGATAAGCTCTTATTCGAAGTCGTAGACTCAGTAGAAGAAGCTTATCAGAAAGTGATTTCGATTTTAGAAAAAAATTTATAATCTGTTTTTAAAAAATTTATTGATGTGAAAATTACATTCTTCAAAATCTGAATTTTTGTAGATTTGTTTTTTAACATAAAGAAAATTAGATACGAACAGTAATTAAGTTTAATTATACCAAAAACAAGGAGTTTTTTATGTATTTTCAAAACGACCACACAATTGAAGAACTACAAGAGCAAATCAAGAAACTACAACGGGAAAAGCAAGAGTTGATTGAAGAATTAAATTACATAAAAGAATCCCCATACCTTCAAAAATCCATAAGTCACTTGTCATATAAAGCAATCATAGATAGAGAAGAGGTTATGCAAAATGAGATGGGGAAACGCATCAATGAAAAATATGGAACGATGTATGAAATCAAAACTCAAGCTTATCGCTTAGCTCACCTTGTTGGGATAGATCCTATTTCTGTTAGAATCATGGTTACAGAGGCTATTCAAAATGCAATTGAACACGGATACGGAAAATATGTAATTGTTAAAATCGATATCTATAATGATGTTATAAATCCTTACATATCTTGTAGTTTCAAGCATGAGATGCCAGAAGGAAAAACCTATACCCTCAAGGATATCGAAGAAAATGCTTTAAAAGGAGATGTTACTTCTGAATATTTTGACTTTGAAAGCAGCAGAGGTCGCGGAGAGTTCTTAATGAAAGAACTCACTGATGAAAGAAGAATCATCAATGGTATCGAAATCAATCCTGATGGAAGAAAAGTTCGATACTTCAATCGGATTTTAATTAAATATAAGGACCCCTCTGGACCGAGAGAGAAGGTTACTTTTTCAGAAATTAAAAAAGAAATTGATCGATTAGACATAGATGATGTTGTTTGTTATTTTCACATTCATCATGTTGGAGCTGAGCCAATAGCAGTAACAATAGCAACACTAAAGTCAAATGCCCAAAAAGTAGCAGAACTCATGAGGGAAAAGGGTTATCAAATCATCGAAGAAGAACCTTATTATCGAACCGTTTTTGTTACTTACAAAAAAGAACAAAAAATTGATAGGGATGAGTTATTGGCTTTATTTCAGAAGATACGATATATAGTTCAGCAAGAAATCAACGTTAAGTTGCCTCTTGCTTGATGAAAAAGAAAAAAAAGTATCTAATCGCAACAGCAAGTGATAGAAAATACGGGGATTTTCTCGTAGAACATTGGCTTTATTCTTTATGGGAAAATGTTCGATTAAGTAAAATCCAAATTTTGGTTTTAGATTATGGTTTATCAAAAGCCCAAAGGTTTTATTTAGAAAAACACAAAATACTTGTCCACTCTTGCACAAGAGATGGACATGTTGTGAATTTGCGTTTTCGTGATCTCTATTCATTTCTTAAGATTCATCCCTATGAGCAAATCTTGATGTGTGATAGCGGGGATTTGATTTTTCAAGATGATATTTCGTTTTTGTTCGAAGAACATATAGACGAATACAGAGCTGTTTGTGAAGATTTAGCCCCACTTTTTGATTATTTCATTAAAACTGATTATTTCTACAAAGAAGATATAGATGAATTAAAAGAAACATTGATTTTAAAAAAAATGATCAATGCAGGTTTTATAATAGCACCTTACAAAAAGATGCTACATCTATGTGAGGTTCTTGTTTCAAAAACAAAAGATAAACATCAATTCGGTCCTGATCAAATTTTGATTAATTATGTCCTCCATAAAGAAGGTTTTGTAGAGCTACCTACAAAATATAATTTTATTCCTGTAACTTGCTTGGAAGAGTTTTATATCAAAGATGGGTTTTTTTACAACAAAAAAGGACAAAAAATACCCGTTGTTCATAATGCAGGAAATTTGAATTTTTTTCGTTCGATTGAAAATTTTGGTTATAACTCCCATCACAATCAAATCAAAGAAGACATCTTAAAAGGATTAAGAACCTTTTATACCTATATGCACCTTTTAGAAAAGCCAAAGAAAGAGTTTTTTTTAGTCTCAAAAAAAATAGAAGATTTTATTTCTAAAACCCTAAAAGCAATCGATATCGAAGAACAAAAGTCACAGTTTTTTCAATTACTCAAACTCATTGAGAAAACACAAAAAAAAACAGGGACATAAAAGTCATTTAAAATTCTTTTCAATGAATGAAAAGAGTTCTTTTGCGAAGCTTTGCATTTCTTCTGGAGAAACCAATGCTTGTGAAATTCTTGTTAAATTGTAGATTTGCTTTGCTAATTCTAATTTTTTGGGATTGATTTCATTTCCATCAACAGTAATCAAATCAGGCTTACTTAGATATTGGATTAAAGGATTCTTCAAGTTCAAAAGTAAAGTGTGATTTTCGGGAATAGTAAAACGATCTTTCTCTCCGTAGAGAAAAGCAAGTTCATTTACTCTACGATAGGTTTCGGGTAGAATGATCATAGCGGGAAATTCTTCAGTCTTTAAACTTTCTGCACGAACGATAATTTTTGTATTATTTAGGGCTTTGCGGAAAAGATCTTCTACTCTGTCTTTGTTTGTTTTTTGATCTTGATCGAATAGCCTTGTTTCATTATCGATGGCATGTTGTGAAACTTCTGAATCAACACGAACAAAATGAATGTTGGATTCTTTGAGCTCTAAAAATGACATAAAGTGAGCATCCATCAATCGATCCAGATAAATCACTTCGATGCCTTGTTTCAGTAAAAGTCGGATGGCAGGTCCTTGAGACTTCAGATCCGTTGCATAGTAGATTTTGTTTTCTGTTTTTTCTTTGTTTTTGTCTTGATATTCTTTTAAAGTTTTATAGGTTCTTTTGTCCAAATTTTCACTCGATATTACTTCAAATAGCAATGCTTCTTTTGCATCTTCATAAAATTTTGCATCTTCTAACATCCCATACTTAACGAACAAGGAAATGTCCTTCCAGATTTTTTCGTATTCTTCACGGCGTTGTTTACATTCCTCTACGATTCGATCAGCGACTTTTTTTACTATGTGGGATGAAATCTTTTTTACTTCTGGGTCCTGTTGAATATAAGAGCGAGAAACATTCAAAGGTAGCTCTGGTAAATCCAAAACACCCTTCAATGCTACAAGGAATTTGGGGATGATTTCTTGTGCTTCGTCTGTAACAAAAACTTGTTTGCAGAAAATTTTTACGTTGTTCTGGTTCCAATCCATTTCGTGACGTATTTTGGGGAAATACAAAATACCTTGAAGTCGGAAAGGATAATCAGTATTTAAATGAATATAAAACAGGGGTTGTTCATCAAAAGGATATAAGTATTTATAAAAACTTATATATTCTTCTTTCTGGGTTTCAATGGGTTTTTTTAGCCATAATGGTTTTTGGTAATTCACCTGTAATCCTTCTAGTTTTATAGGAACGGAAAAGAAATCACAATATCTGCGGATGTAGTTTTGTAGCTTTACATTATCTAAGTATTCATCAGCAGCATCATCATCTAAATGAAGGATTACTTCTGTCCCTCGATCTTCCCTTGTGCCTTTCCCGATCAAGTATTCATCATTTCCTTCACTTGCCCAATAAACTGGTTCAGCATCTTCTCTATAACTTCTCGTTTGGATTTCTACTTTTTTGCTAACTATGAACGAAGAATAAAACCCTAATCCAAAGTGCCCAATAAAATCAACAGATGATTGATCTTTTAGATATTTCTGAGCAAACTCTTGAGCGCCTGAGAAAGCAATTTGAGCAATGTATTTTTCAACTTCTTCTTTGGTCATTCCAATGCCGTTATCAATGAAGTGTAGAGTTTTTTTCAGTTTATCGAATTTGACTTCTATGGCAAAATCCAACTTATCTGGTTGGTAAATGTTTTCATACATCATGACTTTTTTTAATTTCTCAATGGCATCATAAGCATTTGAAATAAGCTCGCGAATAAAAATTTCTTTTTCAGAGTATAACCACTTTTTGATGATAGGAAGTAAATTCTCTGTGTGAATCCCGATTTTTCCTTTTTCGTAAGAAGTTTCCATATTTCCTCCAATTAGTTTTTGTAATTAGCAATTGAATTTTGGGATTGCTAAAACTGAAAATTTCAAGATTCTCTCTTTGTCAACTCATTTTTAGAATAAAAATTATGTGAGTTTTATTCCTGCCATAAACGTTTATAGAGATTGAGGGTTTTTTCTCCTGTGATTCGATAATCAAAATTTTTGACAAAATCCTGATTGAACCTTCCCATCTTTTTTCGGATTGATGGTTTAAGTATTAATTCTTTCAAATGAGTAGCGAATTTCTGAGAGTCTCGTATGGGGGATATAAATCCTCCTTTTTGGTGTTGGACAATTTCTGGAATGCCTCCGCCATTAGTTGCTACAATCGGTAGTCCAAAAACCATGGCATCCAAAATTGAAGTTCCTAATCCTTCTTCTTTTGAGCTCATAGCAAAGATATCAAAAAGTTGGTAAAAATCAAACACGTTCTTTCTAAATCCTGCTAAAATTATTTCGTTTTCGAGTTGATGTCTTCGTATGAGTGTTTGTAAATCCCGTTTTTTTTCTCCATCACCAACAATGATAATTTTCCATTTTGGTAGAGGTTGAGATTTTAAGATTGATGCCGCTAAGATTAAGGTTTCATGATCTTTGTGATCCACTAATGCAGCTACATTCCCAATGATGATTTCGTCTGTGATCTGGAATTCTTTTTTTAGGGTTTCTTTTGAAGTTTTGGTAGATTTCTTATATCTTTCCAAATCAATGCCTGAGTAGATCACCTCTATCTTTTGAGGATCGATCCCATCACTAATCAAAACAGATTTTACTTTTTCAGAAATAGCAATATAACAATCGATAAGGTTTGAATGATACTTCCAACGAGAAATTTGATGAAAGAATGAAGTTCTCTTAAAAGAAAAATCAACTCTTCTTGAGATAATCAATTTGATGGGATATTTCTTTTTTTCGCAAAACCACTTTGTGAGAAGTCCCAAAGAGTGGGCTTTTGCCGTATGGCAATGGAGAATTTGAATTTGGTTTTTTATTAGGAATTCTGCTAACTTATAGCTTGAGTAAACATCGAGTTCATTCCAAAAAGGAAAACTTTTGTAGGGGATATTTCGTTTTTGACATTCTTTTTGTAATTCTGAATGATATGTTCCTGCAAGGATTTGTTCGACTTCTTTTTGGTTTTGAAGGTATTTGGCTAAATACAGGGTTTGTTGCTCGCCTCCTCTCCAGGTCTTTGTAGGGTTTAGGTGTAGAATTTTTAGCATTATACTTTGATTTTTGTGATTTCGTCTTTGTAGATTTTATCTAAGCGAGCACCTTGAACTTGAACCACTTTTGATGCTAAGTAATTTCCCCATTTGGCTGATTGTTCGGGTGTCTTTAAACGTGTTAAACCAAAAAGGGTTCCCCCAGCAAAGTAGTCACCAGCTCCCGTTGTATCTAAAGCTTTTACGGGAAAACCACTTACTGGAATGATTGTGTTTTTATAGACTACGTTTGCTCCTTTTTCGCTATTTGTAACAAAAAATAAATTATCAAATTTGCTTAGCTCATGAAGACATTTTTGGTAATCTTCCATAGCAAAAAACGATTGAATTTCATCTGCATTCATAAACACTACATCAAAATCATGATTTTTGATTTTTTCTTCGAATTCCTCACGAAATTGAGCAACAACAAACCCATCTGAAAAAGTAAAGCTTACAGGAACTTGATGCATCTTTGCGATTTCAATAGTTTTGAGTGCAGCTTGTTTTGTAATAGGATTTAACCAAAGATAACCTTCTATGTAAACCATTTTTGATTTTTTGATGATTTCTTCTTGGATGTCGTTTTCATGAAGTAAAATAGAAACTCCCAAATGGGTAGACATGGTTCTTTCAGCATCTGGAGTGATTAAGACAATGCATGTGGCTGTGGAGCCTTCGGTTTCTTCTATGGGATGAACGTCAAATTCAACTCCAGCTTCTTTGAGGTTTACACGATAAAATTCTCCATTTGGATCTTTTGCTATTTTTCCTGTAAAAAAAGTTTTCCCTCCGATGTTTGCAATGCTAATCATCGTGTTTGCGGCTGAACCACCTGATGCCATGTGAATAGAAAATTTTTCTAAATCAAATAATAGTTTTGCCTGTTCTTCAGAAGTAGAAAGCTTCATATGACCTTTGGGAAGTTGATGACTTTCTACAAATTCATCATCAACGAAAACCAATAAATCCACAATCGCATTCCCAATCCCAAAGACATCATATGCATTCTCATTTTTTCGTAATAAATCATAAAGGGTATTTAAATACATAAAGATATGATTTTTTTCAATACACTTGAAACAATTAAAAAAACATCTTTCAAGCCAAAAAGAGTATCCCTGTTTGAAGGATTAGAATCATGTTTTTTTTCAGGATGATTTTTCGGATTGATTTAAGAAATAGCTTTAATAACTTAGCTTAAGTAGGTATTTGATGGAAGATAAATCATCTTCAGTATTATTGTATCCATCAATTTTAGATCACAATTAACAAAAAGGCGAGAAGACATGAACATTGTTTCAGCTTATCGAGAATATAAAAAATCCAAGGACAAACAAGCGGAGAACTTTCTTATTCAAGAGCTATTCAGGCAAATCGGGAATTGGATTCAAGAAGGACGACCCGAACAGAATTTTTTATTAGAACTATTAGTAATTTCTTTGGAATATGAGGATTTTGAGAATCATGAAAATCTATTAGAATTAGGATTTCAAAAGCTCATGGAGGCTTTTTTTATTCATCAGGAATTAAAAAATTATCAGAATTTTCAAACTATTCTTGAAGAAGCCTACATGCCGTTTTTAGCGAAAACGGATGAACATCAATATAGAGAACTTAAGAAACAAAAGTTTTATGAGATTGATTTTCTTGTTTTTCGATTCATTGGAGGAGAATTCCCTCATGCTTCAGCTCAGGAGTTTTTAAAAACTACGAAAGAAATGGATGTCTGGTTAGCAATCAATTATCTGTATCAAATCAAAAATGATGAAGAAACCTCACACGAAATCATATCAAAATTACTAAAAAATTTAGATAAATTTTTTGAAAGGTATGTCCTTTTGAGTTTTACTATTTTAACCCATCCGAATTGGGTTCGAGATTATCTATTCAACGATGAATTACAAAAAAACACGAAGTTCAAAATCCCTAAAAGTATATCATGGAAGGAGTTATTTTCAATCTATCAAACAACCAGGTTTTACTTAGAAAATGGATATCTAAATATGAATTTCTTTGAAAGCTATCCACAAGAATACGAGCATGTAAATTTATTTGTTTTGTTGGCTATTTTTGAATTAACGAATGCGAAAATCACACCTGCATGGATTGAGGTTTTTGAACGAGCCATCCTAAATCAAAAAGTAATCAAAAGAAAATATTATAATCAATCCGTAAAGCATCAACCAGTACCCATGTTTGCTATTGGAATTCTTAAGCAAATCCCCAAGGAGGATCAGCTTAAAATCATAGAAACCTCAAGAGTTCTTATAGGTTTTTTTCAAAAACTCAAACATTATACCCATGAAACTTTTCAGTTTTTGTTGGATTATTTTTCGACTTTTCATTTTCATTTCGAAGAAGAACTCCGGCATCATCTTGAACTTTGGGAAGATTCGGTAATAACTCGAAGACGATTACAACAGTGTGCATCAAAAATCCAAAAAAGAATTATAAAAAAATCCAACAATTATGAACTGGTGGAAAAAGAATATGAATGAAAAATTTCAAATCAGTTTAAAGTTACTTCTTTGGGATAAAAATTTTTTTTTGTATCTTCGAGATTCCATCACAAAAGCTGGAGATCTTCCTGGCGGAAGAATCGTAAGTAAAAATGAATTTTTCAACTGGCTAGAATCTCTAAAAAGAGAAATCCAAGAAGAGTTGGGTCATGAAATCCAATACGAAATCCAACCTAATCCCGTTTTTGTTTTTCCACACATTGTTTTGAAGGAAGGTGTTGAAGCAGTAGCAGTATTGTATGAAGGTAAATACTTAGGTGGTAGAATCCGTCTTTCTTCCGAGCATTTGGAATATCGCTGGCTTCATAAACACGAAGATTTATCGAAATACTTCACAAGCACATTTTTAAAGGGTTTGCAGGATTATTTCCGATTAAAGAAAAGTGAGGTTTAAATTTTTCATTTTGCTGTTTTTAGTAGCAACCCATTTGGAACTCCAATCAAAAGAATGCTATTCAAAAGAAGTGATTCAAACTTTTGAAAAAAACATAAATCAAAACCCTATCCAAACCTTAAAAGAATATCGAGTCTATACGGTAGACCTTCAAGGTGTTTTCGTAGATGTTTATCTTCCCTCAAAGCTAAACGAGACTTGCTATAAGATACTTTTGGTTCTACCGGGATGGAAATTTCACCGAAAACGCTGGTTTTTAGAAACAAGATTACTGGATTTTATGGAAAAGAATTCGTATATGGCGATTGCACCAGAGATGGGTGTGAGTGTGTATGAGTCTATTTATTTCCCCGAAACCAAACTCAAATGGAACAAAAAACCGGGCATGGTCTTTTTGGAGAATGATGTTCTTGGATTTTTTCAAAAACATGACCTTTTAAAAGAAGGCTTTTTGAATTTTGCTTTGGGGCTTTCTACGGGGGGTAGAGGGGTTGTCCTTTTGGCTTCGCGAAATCCTGGATTGTTTACGGCAGTATCTTCACTTTCAGGAGATTTTGATCAGACGATAACTCCCAAAGACAACCTCATGAGGCTTACTTATGGAGAATACGAAAAATTTCCTGAAAGATGGAAAACAATCGATAACCCTATTTGGATCATCCAAAATCGAGGTTGGAAAACCCCCTTATATTTGGGGCATGGAAAAGAAGATAAAGTGGTTTCATATCTTCATTCTCAGCATTTCTACGATTTTTTGAAGAAACATCACCCAGAAATTCCCATAGAGTTTCATTTAAAAGCACAACATAAACATGATTTTCTTTACTGGGACTCTGAATTAGAAAATGTGTTTTTGTTTTTTGAAAAAATCAGTTCAAAGAAAAACTAAAACTCTTTTAGGGCTTCATTTCCAATTGTATATTTTTTGTTGGTTTTATCTACTACCAAAGGTCTTTTAAAAAGTTTTGGATTTTCTATTAAGAGCTTCAAAACTTCATCTTTATTCATAGTTGGTAATTTATCTTTGAGTTTCATTTCTCTATATGGGGCGCTACAATTGTTGATGAAGGCTTTTGGTTCGATTTGTTTTTCCTTCATGATGGTTTGAAGTAAAGTTTTTGAGGGAGGTTTTTCTAAGATGTCAATAAATTGGTATTCAATGTTTTTGTTTTTTAGGTAGGATTCAATTTTATTACTAGTTTGACATTTCTTATAACCGTAGAACTCAATCATAACTGCAAACATCTCAAAAGAAATACCATCATCAAGAAAATTTTATTTTCATTGAAACTTAAAGATTTTGAATTTTCATGGGGGTATGTTGTCAAGACCCATTGCAGTGATTGATATAGGCACGAATTCATTTCATATGATCATAGCTAAAAAACAAAAGGATCAAATAGAAATCTTAGATCGAGAGAGAATAGTTGTTCGATTAGGAGAGGGAGGAGGAGATTATGACTACATAAAAAAAGAAGCTGAAGAAAGAGCCATACAAACACTAAAGCATTTTAAAGTGATTGCTCAGAAACATAATGCCATCATCCAAGCAATTGCAACCTCAGCAGTAAGAGAAGCAAATAATCAGCAGGAATTTCTTAGAAAGGTTTATCAACACACAGGAATAAGAATAAAAGTCATCCCTGGACAAGAAGAAGCTCGATTGATCTATTTGGGTGTATTACAAGCTATTCCTATATTTGATAAAAGAGCTTTAGTGATCGATATTGGTGGTGGTTCAACGGAAATCATATTGGGATATCAAGCAAAACCTCTTTTCATTCGGTCTTTGAAGTTAGGGGCTGTTCGCATCACAGAACGTTTTTTCCCTAAAGGAATCATCACTGAAAAAAATTTAAAAGATGCCAAAAACTACATCCAAAATTTCATTTACGATGTTTATCAAGAGTTTATAAATGAAAGGTTAAACTTCGAGATCGTTGTAGGTTCTTCTGGAACCTTAAGAACCATAAAAGAAATTCTTTACGAAGATTCAAATTCAGAAATCTATTTTCATCAAGTCAAAGATCTCACAGAAAAATTACTCAAAAGCGATACATCAGAAAAAAGACAAAAGAAATTCAAACTTGATGAAAAAAGAGCTGACATCTTACCAGCTGGAGCTCTAATACTTCTCACAATCTTAGAAAATTTTAAGATCACAAAACTTTCCTATTCACCTTTTGGATTAAGAGAAGGAGTGATTTACGAAATCCTTTTTCGAAAAAGTAAAAAAACAGAATTAAGAGAAATTCGAAGAAATTCCTGTATCAAACTTCTAAGAAAATTTCAACAAGAAATTCCCGAAGCAACATCAAAAGTCAGTTTAGAAATCGTAAAGCAATTAGGAAAATACTATCCAGAATTATTATCCCACAAAGAATATTTAGAATATGCTTCCTTACTTCATAACATTGGAATTTCGATAGCTCATAATGCTCACCACAAACATAGTTATTATATCATCACTAATACAGAGCATTTATTAGGTTTCACAACCAAAGAGTTACAATTCATTGCTACGATTGCAAGGTATCATCGAAAAGCTAATCCTGATAGAAAACATTTAGAAATGAAGCTTCTTACACCTTTCGAGCAAAATTTGGTAGAATTTTATGCAGGTATCTTACGGATTTCGATTGGACTTACTCGGATCCCATGTGAAACAAAAATAGAAATACAAATGGAAAATCAAGTTTGTCGTTTTCTTGTCCAGTCAGACGATTTGGAAGTATGTCGCTTACTTTGCGATATGGCGAGCATGCGAAAGGAACTCTTAGAAATCAAACTCAATCGTAAAATTGAATTTCAACCTATAGAATTAGTTGTGAGTTATCCCTCGAAAATTACTATTCCAATGCTATATTGATCTGAGTGAGTTAATGAAAAATGATACTTCTTGATGTTTTTCTCATTGGCTATCTCAAGGATTTTTCCTTTGAGTTTTAATTCTTTTTTTCCAAAATTTTTGCCTGCAATCTCAATTTCTTTGTAGTATAGTCCAATCCGATCTTTGATGTTTAAAGCTTTGATGGTTGCTTCTTTTACTGCAAATCGGGCAGAGATATGAGGTATTGGATCCCGTTTGCTCAAAGAATATTCAATTTCGCCAGTATTAAAATATCTTTCTAAAAATTTATCTTTGTATTTTTCGTAAATCCTACGGATTTGATGATGTTCGACTATGTCAACTCCTATTCCGATAATCATTGGATTAAATGCTCCTTTAATCCTCGTTCTAACTGGTTAATAAGAACTTTTTTTCGTAAAGTAAAATTTAAATCAGAAGATAAAGGTTCCATTTTTATGATCTCAAATTCTTTGAATTCTGATCTTGTTCGAATTACGATAGGAAGATTTGGAATAAAGTCACCTGGTTCGATGATTTCTAAAACAGGATTCCACTCCACAGGACAAAAGGTCTCTGCAGTCATTGAGTCCTTTGTTAAATAATACTTAGAAATATAAAAAACCTTTACTTTAACTTCTTTAAGTTCTAATTTATCGAGAATATTACTGCATTGGAGTTTGAGTTCTTCTTCGAAAAAGTGATATTCACTCGATAGTTTTTCTATTTTTGTTTTTAGTTCCTCTTCACTAGCATATCGGATTTCTACCTGAATTTCGAAGGGTTGATTTTCTGAAATTTTGATGAATTTGGGTAGTTCTCCTATTGAGATTTTATCATAAAAAAAAGTATTATTTTCGTTTAATTTGATTTTGCTTAAATAGACTCTGTCGGTTTTGTTTATGATTTTTTCCGGTCCTTCGACTTCGATTGAATTAGGAGATATATTCCAATACAGAATTTTTTTGTTTAGTGGTATTTCCACTTTTGGAACAATGGGAAGGTATTTTTTCTTTTTAACATCCAATAGAAGTTCTACTTCTGCTGGTTCAATATTGGCTTGTAGATTGGCGGGTAGAGGAGGATAAAGTTCTAATCGAAATTTGTTTTTTCCTGGTCCTGGTCCAGGATTGATCATATATAAGCTGAAGCTGTTTCTATCTATATCCATCAATTCTTGAGGACCCGAGAAAGTTACTTTGACAAATGTTGGAGGTTCTTCACTAAACACTAAACCCACAGGAAGGTTGGGTGGTTCAACCTTTAAGTAAAACGTTTTTGTAATGTTTTTTGTATAAAGAACATAAAAATAAAAAAGTGTTGCTATCAAGAGACTTCCTACTTTAGCCTTCCAACGGTTAAGGAATAGATTTTTCAAAAACTCTTTTGCCCTTTTCATTTTTTTATGAGTTCCAATATCTTTGTTTTTAGCTCGTCTTTTGGGATTGGTGAAAGGATTTCACCATTATACAATATACTTATTTCTCCTGTTTCTTCAGAGGTAACAATCACAATGGCATCAGTTTCTTCTGCCATTCCCATTGCTGCTCGATGTCTTGCCCCGTGATAAGGTTTTAGCAAGGGAGACTCCGATACTGGTAATATGCAAGACGCAGCGATGATACGATCTTTTTCGATCAAAACTGCTCCATCATGCAATGGATTTTCTTTATAAAAAATGCTTAGTAGAAGTTCTTTTGTAATGATGGCATCCAACTTGACCCCTTTTTTTATGATGTAATCTGGTT
The DNA here is from genome assembly GCA_025059995.1 of Leptospiraceae bacterium. Taxonomy (NCBI): domain Bacteria; kingdom Pseudomonadati; phylum Spirochaetota; class Leptospiria; order Leptospirales; family Leptospiraceae; species Leptospiraceae bacterium. The sequence goes on along the minus strand of JANXCF010000003.1, from coordinate 159,627 downwards.
TTATGTCTTGGATGATGCATATGATAGAACCGACTTTACTTCGAGACAATTCAATCACAGCTTGAGTAATCACCTCCAACGAAGAAACTTCTTTCGAACTCAACCACGTAAATAAGGGCATGTTTCCGATTTCACCTACGAGTCGTCGAAGTTCTGGTTGTAAAAGCACAATGACACCAAAAACCAAATAAGCACTAAGATTCCTTATGATCCAAGATACGGTCTCTAGTTGAAATTCCTTCGAAAAGAAATCGAAAACAATAATCAAAAGTATCACAAAAAGTAATTGTATTGCTCGGGTTCGACTCAACAAAACATAGATTTTGTAAAAAAAAAACGCAACTAAGCTTATATCAAGAAAAATAAAGAAAAATCTGAACTTCTCTTCCATAGCTTATAGGTTTAGTGCATCTTTCATTGTATAGAAACCAGGAGATTTTTGATAAATCCATTTTGCTGCAAATAATGCTCCTTTTGCAAAAATAACTCGTGATGTAGCTCTATGGGTAATTTCAATCCGTTCTCCTTCTCCAAAGAAAAATACTGTGTGTTCTCCTACAACGTCACCTCCACGTAAAGCATGGATCCCCACCTCATCCGATGGACGTTCACCTATCATACCTTTTCTTCCATAGATGGTTTTGCTTTCATCCCAACCATGTTCTTGTAAGATGATGTCTTTTAGTTTGACGGCGGTTCCTGATGGTGAGTCTTTTTTTTTAGAATGATGGATTTCCATGATTTCTACTTCGAATTGTTTTTTTAGGACTTTTGCGGTTAGTTCAACTAAATGAAACAACAAGTTCACCCCCAAAGACATATTGGGTGAAAGCAAGATAGGGATTTTTTTGGAGGACTCTTGTATTACCTCAAGTTGTTCTTTTTGAAAACCTGTTGTTCCAATGACCATTGCTTTTTGGTATTTTTCACATAAGGGAAGTAGTTTGATGGTATTTTCTGGATTAGAAAAATCAATGATTACCTCAGTGTTTTGAATTCCTGGTTCAGGAGATGAGGTGACATAGACTTGCTTCGGGCTTTGTAATAACGTTTCTCCATAGTCAGAATTCAAACTTGGATGGTTTTCTCTTTCTAAGGCCAATAGGATAGAAAAATCCTGATCTTTTAGTGCCAATTCTCCGATGGTTCTTCCCATCCTTCCGAGAGCTCCGGAAATACCAATTTTGATCATTGATCTTCTCCTGTTTTTTTGATTACTTCTTTGAGTTTTTCAACTTTATCAGGAGACATCTCACTTAAAGGTAATCTTAACGTAGGTTCGCATAAACCTAAAATCCCTGCCGCAGTTTTTACCGGTATGGGATTGGTTTCCCAAAACATGGCATTCATAAAGTCAAAAAGTTCATAAAACATTTGGTTTGCTTTGTCGAATTGTCCCGAAAGATAATAATCCATCATTCTTACCATTCGCTTCGGATAGATGTTGGATGTTACAGAAATTACTCCCACACCACCAATCCCCATAACCGCAGGAATGAGGTTATCATCACCCGATAAAAGGGCAATTTTTCCTTTTGTGTAATGGAGTATCTTTGCCATTTGGTTTAGGTCTCCACTTGCTTCTTTTACAGCAACAATATTTGGGATTTCCGATAGACGAACAAAGGTCTCGGGTTCTATGTTGACAGCTGTTCTTCCTTTGATGTTGTATAAAATGACAGGAACTGAGGATACCTCAGCAATGGCTTTGAAGTGTCGATATAGTCCGTCTTGAGTGGGTTTATTGTAATAGGGACTAACTAACATTACTGCATTGACGCCGTATTTGCAGGCTTCTTCTGTTAGTTCTATTGCTTCTCTTGTTGAGTTAGAACCAGTCCCTGCAATAACAAGAGCTCTATTCTTAACAATCTCAACTGTTTTTTTGATTACTTCAATGTGTTCTTTGTGAGAAAGGGTGGGGGATTCTCCTGTGGTGCCACACGGAACAACGCCTGCTACTCCTGCTTCCATTTGTTTTTCTAACAACCTTGCATACGCATCGTAATCGACTTGACTTCCATCTTTTGTGAAAGGTGTGATGATTGCTGTGAAAACTCCTTGAAATTTCATAAATGACTAATCCTTATAAAAAACTTTTAATACAAGTTTTTTTCGTTTTTTTATTGGAAAATTTTATTTCTTTATTCATGATTTCATGGTTGTATGTTTTCTTTTTTTTCAATCAAGTTTTGATAAAAATTTTGTATGAAAGTGTTCTTAGAAACAAAATGAATAAGCCAAACGAACAAAGTGACAACAATAAACATTTTAATACGATTTACATAGATATCTTCTTTCGCAGAAAAGAAACTATACATTAGTATGAAAGGCCATGAAAAATAAATAAAAACTTCTAATATTTCGAAAAGACGATTGAGTTCTTTAAAAAAGTCATTTAGGTGAGACAACGAAAAACTCTTCCAATAAAGAAATGTCGAGTGAAATAAAGAAAAATTTAAAACCACAAACAAAAGAAACAATACAACAATAGAAATTCTCCAAAAAAAAGAATAAGCCTTGTGAAAAAGATGAAGTATACTAAAAACTCCCCATATCACACCAAAAACGACCGTGATTGTGGCAAAATCCTTCAAATGAGGATTTAGCTCCATAAAGTTTTTTTACAGTGAATTTCAATGGCATGATACATACTAGTAAAATCAGCTTGTTCTTTGAAAGCAATGTCATAAGCAGTTCCATGACTGGGGCTACTACGAAGAAAAGGCAGTCCGAACGTAATATTGACACCACTTCTTCCTGTCAAAGCTTTGAAAGGAATCAAGCCTTGATCGTGATAACATGTAAAAATAAGATCGTAGTTTTGGAGTTTTTCCGGCATGAATAATCCATCAGCTGAAAGAGGACCTTCAATCGAAATCTTATGTTTTTTCAACTTTTTGATAAAAGGCAAAAGTATGGTTTTTTCTTCATCACCGATGTAACCATTATCTCCTGCATGAGGGTTCAATCCCGTTATTCCCCAACCCTTTTTGAATGAATAAGAATGGTAAAGTTTTTTTAATAGGTCCAAAAACTTAGGGTTTTCTAAAATTCTTTTTAATTCTTGAGGAACTTTTTTGATGGGGATATGTTCTGTGATTGGCACAACAGAAAACTGTTTTGAATACATGATCATGAGAGTCTCAGTTCGAAATGCTTTTGCTAAATAACGAGTATGACCAGAAAAGTTTTTTTCAATCTTTCCTATCCATTCTTTGGAGATGGGAGCAGTAATCAAACCTTTGCAACCAAATTTTTGGATCCAAGAAATGGCTTCTTTTAGAGCTGTAAAAGAAAGTTTTGCTGATTGTATGGTAGGATAGGTTTTTTCGTAAAAACCTATTCTATATAGTATAAGTAAATTTTGATTTTGTGTAGTAATAGAATTTAAACTTTCGAAGAAAGATTTGATTTCTTTTTTGTTTATGACGAAAACATTCCAGTTTTTTAAAAGGTTTATGATTTTTTCTTTTTCGCTTCGGGATGAATTGAAAAAATAAATAATTTTGAGGTTTTGGTAGTTCTCTCCAATTGCACTTAAGGCTTTTCGGATGATTTCTGGACTTATACTTGCTGGATCTCCGCCAGTGAGAAAAAGAAAATCATGCAATCGATACTTATCCTGTTTTTTTGCCAAATAGCTTTTCCTCTGAAAGGTTATCTTTTTCGTATTCAGCGAAGATGAAGTCTTTTGCCGAATGTTTTAAATCATTTGAAATCATGCATCTTCCTTCCAAGATAACCCCATTTTGTATGACTAATTCGGGGGTTGTGATGTCTCCTAAGATTCGGGCTGTTGGCATAAGCATTACTCGATTCTTTGCGTAGATATTTCCGATTACGATACCTTCCACAATGACTGTTGATGCTGTGATGTTGGTCTTTACCTTTCCTGTAGGTCCAATATAAAGTTGATCAGCTTGTAAGGATTTTCCTTCAAACTTTCCATCAATTTTCAAAGAGCCATTGATGTAAAATCTTCCGCTAAAATAGGAATTTTCGCCGATTGTGGAGTTGGTAACGTCAACTGCAGGTTTGACGATCGCCATAGTTTCCTCATAATATAGTTGATTTTACTTTCATAATTTTTTTTGTTTAAAATCTGGCAAATTGATTTTTTTTATCGTATATTCCAGCAAATCCAAAAATTCCTCTAAGGCTTGTCGTATAGAGTAGCCATGGAGTAATTTGGCTTCATCAAAACGAGGATCAAAGTTGATTTTACTTTCAGGATTTTTGATCACAAAGGTTTTTTTATCATACTCGATGAGAAGCTTTGCAATAAAATCTCTCAATTTTTTGAGGTATTCGTTGGAATTAAAAATAAAGTTACGTGTTTGTTTGTTTTTCATTTTAAGTAATTGTTCCCGAAAATCGGGAGTCTCAGCTCTCGCATAGTCTTCAATTGTTTCAATCAAGGTTTGTAAATCTCGCAACAATTCATCGAACTGGTATCTAAGAACTTGTCGTTCTTGGGAATGGGTATAGTCCAGTTGGATTTGTTGTTCTGTAATTGCAGGAAAGTATTCTTTTTGTATTAAGGATATCACGCTATAAAGAAAGTTTAATTCATAATCGTTCGAATGTGGAGTAGCTTTTAAATAAGGAATCCTTGTTTCCCAAGAAATCCTTTCTTGTTGGAAAACATCTTCAATTAGGTTTCTTTCGTAGCTAATGTCTTTTTTGTTACTGATATTTTGTAATCGTAATTCTAGCTCTTGTATGGTTTCTTTGGCTGGGTTAAAATCAGGAACTATTGCTTGTAATTTTTTTATGTATTTGGCAATGTCTTTTTTGATTCGCTCTATTTGCTCAGAATTAGTGGACGTTTTTATAATCGTTTGCATGCTTTTTATGTATTTTATGATCTTTTGAGCTTCTTCTATGTTGAAGTTCATATTTCTATCTTATCCGTCATGAAAATGTTCGGATTTAACTTTTCAATTTTTTTTATAATTTTATTTTCGGTTTGTGATTTTGAAAATTCATTTCTATATTGATTTTTTAAATGCTCCATCCTGAGCTTCACAAGAGGATGCGGATTGGATTTGTAAAATTCAAGGGTTTTGGAAGGTTGATAGCTTTCATACAAAATACCAATAAGAAATTTGATTAAAGGAAAATAACCCATATAAGAAGGGAGTATTTTTTTGTATCTGTTAAGAAAAAAAAGATAACCCTTGTTCTTAATAAAGAATTCCTCAATATTTGAATGAGTTTGTAGTTTGAGAAATTTTGAAAACTCCTCAGGATTGATCTTTATTTCTTGGGTTGGTAGATAATTAAGTTTCTTTTCTTTCCATGAATTTGTTTTTATGTTGTATATTTCAAAATTGTCTAAAAATATTTCTTCGAAGAAAAAATGATATAACGACAAAAAATCAAAAAGATGAAAATCAAAAGTTAAAGATACAATTTTTTTTTCAAAATCATTTTTGTCTAATAAAGAAAAATAAGTATGAATATTATTTAGAAATACTTCTTTCTCGGTGGACGGAAAATCAAAAACTTTTTCTTTTTTGATAAAAAAAAATTTATGATGTATAGCGAAAATCAATCCTAACTTAAACTTCAAACTATTAAAGTATTCTCTTGAGAAATGGGTTTTAAAGTTTTTTATTGACCATTGTAAAAATCGATAAGCTACAAAATAGTTTCCCAACAAAAGTGCTTGAGTAAAAAACCATGAATGTAAATATATTATGTGTTTTTCTTGAAAATTTTGACTTGCTGAAACATAAACATCCAAGAAATCCTTGAAAGAAAAATAATTCCTGATCAGTTCTTTTTTTTCATAAATCGTTGAGAATAAAAAAGTATTTTTCTCTAAGATGCCTTTGATTCTGTTTTCAAATACTTTATTAATGAAAACATGATAATTACTCAAATCGTCAATTTCCATCGAAAGAAAATAACAAATGATCAGCAACCAATCGTTGATTTGCTTTTTTTTATAAAGTTCTAAAAAAATGGTTAATATTTTTCTATGACTTCCTAAAAACAAAAAATATCGAATCATAGAAACTACGATATCTTTGTGATGAAGCGAAAGATTGATGTTTTGATAAAAGAAAGTAAAATCATGCTTTGCTTTTTCTAAAGCACTTAAAATAACGGACCACTCGCCTAAAACATAGGGCTTAAAAAAAACCCCAAAGTCTCGATTGATTAATAATTCCATACTTTCAATAGGAGAAAGAAAAAATAAATCCCAAAGTTCCTCATCAGTTCTAAGTAAAGGAAGAAGTTCTTTCTGAAATTGTTGATATTTTGCCTCAAAAGATAAATTCATTCTTGTTCTTTAGATTACATTCTAAAATGCATTTACTTGTTTTATTATCAATTAAATTTTGTTTTTATCAATAACCGATATTTTTTATGTGGAAGTTGATTGTTTTATTTTTCTTTGCGGGCGTATCTCTGTATGGTGTTGATTCGGAGTTGATTTATTATTTGCGTTCATCCCAATGGAAAGCCATTTTAGAATACTTCAAAAAAAAAGAACCCCTCACAAGAGAACATGCCTTTTTATACGCAAAAGCCTTAGAAAAAGACAAAGAAAACAATGATAAAGAAGATGTGATTGAAGTAGTTCAATTATATCTTCAATCCACAGGCATACATTGTCCTGAAAAAGATAAAATTATACAGTGTTTGAAAACCTACAAGCATGTGGAAAATACGGTAAATAATTTTTCTTTGCTTAGAGCTTCAGAGTTTATAAAAAAAAGCAAAGAACCTACAATCGAGCTACAATTAGAAATTCTAAAAAAAGCTAACTTTCAAATCAACAACACTATCACAAGAACCTTATTTCGATCTTATTTACAGTTAATCTACAATCACTGGGATGCCATCTCAGAAGAAGAAAAACAATATGCTTTATTTTTGATCTCTCAATATCCCAATTTGCGAAATCCTTTGATAAATCTTTTCATTGGAAGGATTTATCAAAAAAAGGGAGAACCACAACAAGCAATCCCGTTTTACATAGAAGCAGCACTACAAACCCGCACAGAAGATTTACCCAAAATTGTATGGGAAGAGATAAAAAAATCACTGCCTGTTAATTATTATCGATATACAACTTGTTTTTATTTTTCCCCAGAGGCTCGAGAGTACTTATCTAAGTTTTCTATGAATCAGATTGTGATAACTTCCACATCTCAGACCTTTTTTTGTGATGGAAAGTTCTTACTAAAACAAAAAGAATATAAGTTTTTCTTGAAGCTTTTGCAGAGAGGATACAGTTATATCACTCAAAATCCAGAGATTTTGGAAAACTGGCTAAAGGAACTTTTGGATGATAAAGCGTATTCAGTCGTTCATGATGCCATGAAGCATTTTCAGTTCCTAAAAACTCACCATCAAAATATATGGAAGTTATATCTAAAATCAATTGAAGCCCTTAAAGAAAAAAATCAGAGTTTCGAAGAAATTTATTTTGATGAGCTTTTGCAATACTTAAATCACTATCACTACGATACACAAGGTTATGATCAACTAATGGAATTCTTGTTAATTCGGAAAGATCAAGATTATGAATTTCGAGATTCGTTTTACTGGGAGAAAGCTTATCAAAAACTACCACGTCAAACCGAAGCAGGACGATTTTTTTATTGGTATTATGTTTTTTTGAAGACTTCTCAGAGAGATTTAAATCGGGCTCAAATCATCTTAGAAAATTTTTATTCCCTTGCCCCAGGAAGTTATTACATACAAAATATATGGGATGAGGTTTCTTCTCAAACAAAAGATATATCTTATAGTGAGCATTGGTATCGAGTGAATTCCATATCTGATTATCATAGATGGATTGTTTATCATGGATATAAAGATGAAGCACTGCTTTTTTTATCAAAAAGAAATTTGTCTTTTTACTATGATTCTAAAGCGATAGATCTCCAGAATTCCCTTTTTTATGCAAGAGATGTTTATACCCCAGAGGAGGTTTTGTTTTTATTAAGATTCAAAGAATATGAATTTGCCTTTGAGTTTTTCAGGGACTATTACAAAGAAACCCATAATCATTATCAGTATCTTAGACATTTAGTAATTGCAGGTTATCGAAGTGAAAATCGTTTTGTAGAGGTTCATGCCCTTCGGCAATTGACTCGCTATTTAGGAATACCAGAGGATCCGTTTCGACTGCCTCCACATTTACTTCAGAGATTATATCCAAGACCCTATCGAGATATAGTCAAAAAATATGAACGTATGTATGGGGTTTCCGAAGACATTATCTATGCGCTCATGCGTCAAGAGAGTATGTTTCGTGAAGATGCAGTAAGTCGTTCTGGTGCCATAGGACTTATGCAAATCATTCCAAGAACTGGAGAGTGGTTGAATGCTAAATTAAAAATCCCCAATTATGATTTATATCATCCTGAGGTTTCTATTCACCTGGGAACAAAGTTTTTTTCTGATTTGCTGAAAATGTATGATAATGATTTTCGTTGGGCTGCCATTGCCTATAACGGAGGACCAGGAAACCTCAGAAAATGGAAGCAAAAATACTATCAGGGAGATTTTAATTATTTTTTGGAAATATTGCCTGTTCAAGAAAGCCGAAACTATTGTAGAAAAACATATCAAAATTATCTTCATTATAAAATCTCACGTATCTTGTATGATCAGGGGATAAAATAGAATTCCATTTTCTATTGACTCAAAGAAGCATGTAGAATTCTCAAACCAAAATGAATTTTACTTCTTTTCACTTTTTAGTGTTTTTTTTGATCACTCTGATTGTTGGTCATCTCTTAAAGGATCAACCAAGAGGAGTAAGGCTTTTTCTTTTAGTTAGTTCGTATTATTTTTATGGAGTCTTCAAACCAGAATACCTGTTTTTGATTTTTATTTCTACTTTTATCGATTATCTTGCAGCTTTAGGAATTGAGTCATCAAGAGATGAATCTATACCCAAAGAACTACGTTGGATCTCTCCCAAAGCATGGCTTGGAATTTCAATTGCCTTGAATTTAGGAATATTAGGATTTTTCAAATACACAAATTTTGGCTTGGATGTTCTTAATGAGATTTTAGGTTTAAAAAACACACACTATGCTTTTTCGTATTTGGATATCGTTTTACCTGTTGGGATTTCGTTTTATACCTTTCAATCTATGTCTTATACGATTGATGTGTATCGTGGGATTATAAAGCCCCGCAAGAACTTTGTGGATTTTGCTTTGTATGTTTCTTTTTTCCCTCAGTTGGTGGCAGGACCTATAGTGAGAGCAAAGAACTTCTTTCAACAAATGGATAATCCTAAAGAAATCACCTTCGAGGACTACAAAATTGGGTTTAGTCGAATCCTAATGGGGTATTTTAAAAAATTAGTTTTGGCTGATAACTTGGCGAAGGCTGTCAATACGGTTTTTGCAAATCCTTCTGCGTATCATCCTGTAGATATCTGGATTGCTTCTTTGGGTTTTGGATGGCAGATTTATTTGGATTTTTCAGGGTATACTGACATTGCAAGAGGAGTAGCACGTTTCTTTGGGTATGAGTTTGAAATCAACTTTCAATACCCTATGGCGGCACAAAACATCACCGAACATTGGAAAAGATGGCATATTTCTCTAACCAGCTGGCTAAGGGATTATTTATATATCCCTTTGGGGGGTAGTAGAGTAGGTCCTTTTAGGATGTATTTCAACATTTTGGTCGTTTGGTTTGTAACAGGATTATGGCATGGTGCTGATTATCATTTTATTGCGTGGGGACTTTGGCAGTATGTGATGATTGTAGTTCACAGATTATATGATGGTTCAAAAATCCAATTTTGGATTTATCGACAATTTGGAAATTTCTTCATCCTGCCAATACTTTCGAGGGTCATCCTCTTTTTTTCTTTGAACTTTGGTTTTATTTGGTTTCGTGCTGAGACATTGGAAAAAGGCAATTTTATGATTGGACGTCTCTTTGGTTTTGAAAACATAACTGAGTCTTTGAAATTTTTAGAGGTTTTCCCACCAATTCAGTTTCTTGACTATGGATTTTTTTTAGCATTACTATGGGGGTTTGAGTTTTTTATGAACAAATATGACTGGGAGTTTTTTTTAGCTAAGCCGAAACGTTTGATTTTTTTGAATTCATTTCTTTTATTGGCTATTGTGATTTTTTCCTCGACGGATACACCGAACTTTTTGTATTTTCAATTCTGAATTTTTGTAGACAAGCCCATCCAAAAAAAAACATAGAAGAACAATGAAGTTAGTAGAAATTGAACAAGAATTCCCTGTACCTTTGGAGCTCTTATTAAAGGCAAGACAGGAAAGGTATGATCATTTGGATAAATTCCCTGAATTAAAAAATGTAAAAATCATAAAAGAAGAAAAAGATAACCATAAACTCTTTCAGGTTCGGCATATTTCGATAGGGACAAATTTGCCTTCTGTGTTAGTTCAAGTCTTACCCAAGGGAGCTGATACTCTTGTAGAAGAATCAGAATTTGATTTTGAAACGAATGTTCATAAATTCAAAGTGGTTCCTTTTGGGAATTTAGATCATTTGTTTTTAATTGAAGGAGAATCAATTTACGAAAAAAAAGATGAAAACCATTCCAAAAGAAAGTATCGAATCCAAATTACTTCGAAAGTTTTTCTTCTCGGCGCAGCAATAGAAGCTGCAATTGCAGAAATTTATACCAACTCCCTCAAAAAAGATCAAGAATCCATCAATCACTTCATCGAAATGTTCAAAACTCAAAATGCATAAAGCTATGGAAGTAAAAGAACATATACCTGAAAGTATAAGGGCTGAGATACTATTAGAAGCTTTACCCTATATCCAAAAGTTTCATCAAAAAATTATAGTCATCAAGTATGGCGGAGCTGCCATGAAGGATCCACAACTACGGGATTCTTTTGCAAGGGATGTAGTGCTTTTAAAGTTTGTTGGTATTCATCCCGTGATTGTGCATGGTGGTGGTCCCAAAATCAATGAGCTTTTGCAAAAACTTAATTTACCCATTGAGTTTGTAGATGGTCAAAGAGTCACAAGTGATGAAGTCATGGAAATTGTGGAGATGGTTCTTTCGGGCTACATAAACAAAGAAATTGTTTCTTTGATCCAAAAACATGGAGGAAAATCCATCGGAATTTCAGGAAGAGATGCTAATTTAGCAGTAGCGAGAATTACTAAGATTTACAAACAAATTGATGGGACAATGAGAGAAATCTCATTGGGAAGAGTAGGAAGCATAGAGAAAGTAGATCCAAAAATTCTTTTGGATTTAATATTTAATGGATATATTCCTGTGATAGCTCCTGTGAGCCCAGATGAAGAAGGAAAAAGTCTCAATATAAATGCTGATTTTATGGCAAGTGCGATTGCAAGTTCCCTCAAAGCAGAAAAGTTGATTTTATTGACTGATACGCCAGGAGTCATGCATCAACAACAAGTCCTTAATCGCTTGCATCCTCATCAGATCCACGAACTCATCCAAAAGCAGGTCATCACGGGTGGTATGATACCCAAGGTTCAATGTTGTTTGGATGCCTTGGAAAAAGGAGTAAGGCGTGCCCATATCATTGATGGCAGAATCCTTCATTCACTTTTGTTGGAATTATTTTCTTACCAAGGAATTGGCACCATGATTTCCTACGACGCTGATGAGGAATTATAACCTCAAACCCATGGAAATCAAAAACAATCCAGAAGAACGTGATTTTCTTAAAGCTATCTCAGAATCCTTGCAAAAGTTCTCCCATAGCCTTACAGGAAAAAACTTAGAAGAACGATTGATAGAATATTCAGAAGTTTATGGAGAGATTTTACTCTATTTGTATAAAAACCAAGAAGAATATAACAAAAAACTATTGGCTTTGAAGAAAGAAATTCAAGAATTAGAAAAAAAAATCATCTCGAATATCCCTCAAAAAGAATCAAAAAACCCGAGTCGAAGATTGATTCTTATCATGGTTTTTATTACAATGTTGAATTTCCTTCTTTTGATTTTAAATTTTTTGAAGTAAGTTATGAATTTACTTTCACTCAAATCTCTTTTGGGGATAAGGAATCGTTTTTGGAGGAAAAGATACGATGTTTTAAAACCAAAATTATATGAAATTTACAAAAAATCTTTAATTGTAAATTACTTTCCCTTCTATGTTGCTTTTAGAAAAGTAAACCTAATAAAAAAATTCAACCCAGATATATCGAGAAAAGAAATCGAAGAATACTACTTAAAAAATTGGATAATTTTTTGTAATCGATATAAAAACAGAAATCAATTGTTAGAAGAAAAACAAAAAATAAAGCCCATTTTTCTGAATGACAGACTTACATTTATTGTGTTGGACTATGACGGTCTAAGCAATGAACAAAAAAGGCAGGAGTTCCTCGATGTTCACAAAGAGTTCTTGAATGTTCTCTTGTATGAAAGTTATTTACACAAAGAAGAGTTCCAAAAAAGATTTTATCAGATTATCTCAAACCAAAAAAAAAGCTTCACAAACCAAGATGTTTTTTCATCTCTTTTGAGTAGTAAAATTGGGGTTTTTTTGAGTCGTTTCGTTCCTGGTTTTCCTTTGATGCTGGAACTTTATCGAATCAAAGAACAATACCAACCCAAAAATTGGAAAGAAATCCTAAAAATCTTTCTAACACAAAATTTGTCTTTTTTATTTCGTATTTCTTTTGAAAGGCTTTTGAAAAATTATTCTCTTTTGACCAAAAATCTTGTTTTTTTGGGTGGAGAGGTTTTAAATCACATCATCATTCGTTATGAAACTTATAAAAAATGTGAAGAAGTTTTAGAAAAAAATTACCAAAAACTCCTCAATCTACAAAAAGAAATCAAATCAAAAGAAATTACTTGAAGAAAACCTATTTCTTTGTTTAATATCTATAATGAAGCTAAATCGCCTGTCAAAGAAAATTCAAGAACCATTACTTCTTGTTATTCTCGATGGAGTGGGTCTTTATAAAGGCATCAAGGAAGGTTATCCTGGGAATGCTTTAGATTTAGCAAAAGCTGATTTTTTGAAGATGTTATTTCAGCCTGGGGTGGAACCTAAGCGAATTTTCACAACTTTAAAAGCTCATGGAACTGCTGTTGGAATGCCATCAGATGATGACATGGGAAATTCAGAAGTTGGTCATAACGCCTTAGGAGCTGGAAGAATCTTTGCTCAAGGTGCAAGTTTAGTCAATCAAGCTATAGAAACAGGAAGGTTATTTCAAAGTGAGGTTTGGAAAGAATACATTGGAACAAACGAACAACCCGGTTATGGAATGAAAGGAAGCACTGTTCATTTTATCGGACTTCTTTCTGATGGAAATGTCCATAGTCACATCAATCACTTATTTGCCATGATCCGTAAGTGTAAAGAATTAGGGGTAAAAGAAGTTCGGGTCCATGCCTTGTTAGATGGAAGGGATGTGCCAGAGAAGAGCGCAGAAATTTATTTAGAAAAATTAGAAAAATTCCTCAAAGAATTAGACCCAACAGGAGAACACTATCGGGTAGCTTCTGGAGGAGGTAGGATGGTGATTACCATGGATCGCTACGAAGCCAACTGGAAAATGGTAGAATTGGGTTGGAAAACGCATGTGAAAGGAGAAGCAGAATGGAAATTTACAAGTTCCCTGGATGCCATCCAAACTTTTCGAAAAGTTTATCCCGATAAAATTGATCAGGATCTTCCCCCATTTGTGATTGTGGATCAAAACCAAAAACCAGTTGGACCAATTCGAGATCAAGATGTGGTGATTTTTTATAATTTTCGAGGTGACCGTGCCATTGAGATCAGTCGTGCCTTCACAGAGGAGAATTTCGATAAGTTTGTCCGTGATCCAGAAGTGAAGGTTCATTTTGCCGGCATGATGGAATATGATGGAGATTTAAAGATTCCTAAAAAATATTTAGTTCCTCCACCAGCAATAGACAAAACAGTGTCAGAATACTTAGCTCACATGGGGATTTATCAATATGCCATATCAGAGACCCAGAAGTTTGGTCATGTTACCTACTTTTGGAATGGAAACAACTCATTAAAATTTAACGAAGAACTAGAAGATTGGGTGGAAATTCCATCAGATAGAGTTCCCTTTCAAGAAAAACCCGAGATGAAAGCAAAAGAAATCACCGATACTCTTATCGAGGCACTAAGAAGTAAAAAATATCAATTTTTAAGAGTAAACTATGCGAATGGTGATATGGTGGGGCATACAGGTGTTTTAGAAGCCGCCATCAGAGCTGTGGAAACTTTAAATGAACAGGTTAAACGACTTTATGATGTGATCACCGAACTAAAGGGAACCATGATTGTTATCGCTGATCATGGGAATTGCGAACAAATGATTGAAGTAGATAAAAAAACAGGTCAACCCCTCAAGCAAAAAAATGGAAAATATGCTACGAAAACCAGCCATACATTGAATCCGGTCCCATTTGTGATTATAAGCCCCTATTTGGACGAATTAGAACTCAATCCCATCAATGGAGAATATGGTTTGGGAAATATAGCGAGCACTTTATTGGTTTTACTTGGCTTTGAACCTCCTGAATTTTACTTACCACCTGTTGTTCGTTGGAAATCTCTTTAATAACGTAATCCTGTCTTTTCTCGTATTTCTTGTAGAACTTCTTCGGCAATGGCTCGAGCTTTCGTGGCTCCTTCTTTGAGAATATCACGTATATCATTGGGTCTTTTTTCTAAATCTTCTCTTTTTTTTCGAGCATCGGCGAAATAATCCATGATCTTTTCGAAAAGTTCTTGTTTGAGTTGTCCGTAGCCAGTTCCAGGAGTTAGAAAGCGATCTCGAAGGACTTTCTTTTCTTCTTCGTTGAGAAACAAACTATATATTTGATATAAAACCGAAGTATCAGGATCTTTAGGTTCATTGATTCCTTTTGAGTCAGTGACAATTGAAAAGACTTGTTTTTTTATATTCTTCTCATCATCAAAAAAGTAAATGGCGTTTTTGTAGCTTTTACTCATTTTTCTTCCGTCTACTCCCGGGATTACAGCTACTTCTTCGTTGATATCAGGTTCAGGAATACATAGGATTTCTCCATAATTGCGATTAAACCTTTCGGCTATGTCTCTTGTGAATTCCAAATGTTGTTTTTGATCCTTTCCAACAGGAACTTTTTCGGTTTTGAAGGCTAAAATATCCGCTGCCATCAAAACAGGATAAAAAAACAATCCGGCATTGGGTTTGATACCTTGAGCTATTTTATCTTTATAAGAGTGGGCTAATTCCAGTTGGTTTACGGTGATGAAATTTGATAAAATCCAACAAAGTTCAGTTACTTGGGGAACATCACTTTGAACCCAAAATGTGCTTTTATTTGGATCCATTCCAATTGCTAAGAAATCTATAACGATGTTGATAATTCCTTCTCTGAGTTCTTCAGCCTTTTGGACCGTTGTCATGGCATGATAACTTGCAATGAAGGCAAATAGCTCATGATCCTTTTGGTATTCCACCATTCGCTTCATCATAGAAAAATAATTTCCAATGTGAGGTCTACCACTTGGTTGAATACCCGAAAGAATTCTCATATAATACCAAATCTTGGTAAAGCCTGACTATGTCATTCCCTTTAAAATCGTTTCTATTTTATGGCTTTGATGAGATAAACATACTGTAGTTTGGATTCTCGCTTTTTTGGTTCAAAAAAATCCCAAGTAGGACGTGAGACCTTATAAAAAGGAAATTTACCGAGTTCATGGAGCTCTACATCTTTGAAATCATTTTTGAAAACTTCGTATAATTGATAATGAACAACAATATAAGCTTCCTGATAGTTTTGAAGGTGTTGGTAAAATAACTCTTTTTTAATCTCAAGAGCTCTTGTGAGTCTTTGTGTGTAGAAAGCATAGGATCTGTGGGAATAAGGAATCCCATAGGTAAAAAGAATCTCTTTTGAGTCCTTTTTTGGTGGGATAAGTTTTGCCATCTTACTTGCAGGTTGATACTCTACAAGAAAAGGATAAATCGAAGTTATCCCGTAAACATAAACCAAAAGAACCGTAATAAAAGTAAAACGTATTCCAAGAGAATAAACTTGATGAAAATAAATTAAAATTACTATTGAAATTAGAAGAAAAATAGAAAAAACTATATGAAATTCAATCTCACTAAAAAAACGAAAATAAACAAGAAACACAATCAAGAAAAATGGAACCACCCAAAATGAATGGTGCTTCTTTGAATGAATGCTTTCTACAAACCAATGAGCAGAGAGAATACTTGCAGGAGGCACAAGCCAAAACACATATTGTGGCAAACGAAACTTAGAAAAACTCAATAAAAATAAAATCAAGAAACACCATAAATACAATACTCTGTCTTTTTGAAATAAAAAGTCATAAAATTCATTAAATCTTTTATTTTCTAAGTAGGAAATTTGAAAATTTTTATAAATTTCTTTTAATTTTTGAAAAGTAATCAGAACAAAAAACAATCCAAAGGGAAGTATTGAAAATAAAAACGTGTAGTAAAAATAAAATGGATCCCAGCCGGTATCATAGAACTTGCTAGTGATTCTTCCAAAAGATTGTAAATACAAGAAAAAGTAAGGTCCATAAATTCCAAAGTCCAAATACAAAAGAAAGGACCAAAATCCAACAATAAGAAAAACAATCAAAAATCCCGAAAAAAGTTTTATTTTTTTTAGGGTTTCAAAGTCTTTCTTTAATAAGTGATTTCCAAATATCGAAAGAAGGGGAATAACCAATGAAATCGGACCTTTGGTTATAAAACCAATCCCAATAAATAGATACATTAAATATAAGTATTTTGGATCTTCATGAATTCCATAATAGTAAAACAAAAAAGTTAAAATCAAAAAAGTCGTTAGGTAAATGTCGATGATGGGACTTGTAAGCATCGAAAAAACAGCAGGAGAGGATGCATAAAAGAGCGTAGCAATCCATGCTTTTTGTTTATCTTGATAAGTAAGTTTGGTAATTTTGTATATTCCAAAAAGGGAAATTAACAGCATGAAAGTTGCAGGTAGGCGGTAAGAAAAATTAGAAATCCCAAAAAGGGAGTAGAAAAAACTAATGATCCAAAACGTCATGATGGGTTTGTCTAAGTATTTTCTTCCATTGTCTTTCAAGGAGAGGAAGTTCTTGTTTTCTATCATTTCTCGGGCAATCTCTGCGTATTGGGTTGAGTCAATGTCCATTACATCTTGTGGAAGAAAAAATAAATAGGAAATAACAAACAATAAAATGGTAATACGCAAAAACCAAATATGTTTTTTTTGTAATTCCATCATGTCATTGATGAATAAAAATTGGAAGACTACATTCAATCAAACTTTGGCATTGACGGGCTGTTTCTTTTTGTTGGAAGCATTCAATAATTTCTGTGTGATAAATTATGCATGAATCAATGCAGTGATAATGAACCTTTTTCGTAAGGTTTTGGATTTCTTTTTCTGAGAGTGGTAGTTTCTGAGAAAAAATACAAGATTCAACAGTTTGGCAAAAATCTTCGCACTTTTGATACAAAGGATCATTGCATGAGGTTAGGGTAAGTATTGAAATTAATAATATTCTTTTAATCACTAAGACAAAGTTTTTGCTTGATTGGGATTGAAAAGAATTTTTTCTTTCTCATAAATTGATAAAAAAAATAGCCAAAAACCGATAAAAAATATAATGAGGATTATAGTCATATTTTTTTTGTTTTCTTTGATCATTATTTCGTGTAGAACCGTTCAAAAAGAAGATTTAGACAAAAGCTATCAGAAATACGAAGAAACAACAGAAATCAATCAAAAAGAAATCATATTGGAATCACTACATAAAGACAAAAATAAAATCCCAGATAATCTAAAAGAAAGTTACATTCAGTTTTTGGAAGAAACAATTGATGATACTCCCAAGGCTAGGGAATATTTAATAGATCTATACAAAACTCCTGCATATCAAGTCTATCAAAGTAGTATTATTGAGAGCTTGGCAACAGATGTAGAAAATCCTGAAACCAAAAATTTCATCAAAACTGAAATAACAAAAAATCCAAGTTTGTATAATCAACAAATTAAACAAAAACTACTTAATGAACAAAACGAAGAAGCAGCTGAAGTTCTTTTGGATTTGATTTATTTAGGCATAGAAAAATTAGATCCAGAAATCATTGATTTGTTTAAAAAAACAAAATACGAAGAAAGTTTGCCAGTATTAGTTGAATCCATAGAAAAACAACAGTATGTTGAGGAGTCATTTTTAGCCATATCTGAGTTTCAGATAGATGAAGCGAAGAAAGTTTTGATTGATGCTTCTACGGATCCCCAAAGTCCCAATCGTGACATTGCTATTAGCTTATTACCCAAAATAGGAGAAACGGAAAAAGTTTATAACATTTATCAAGAAGTATTACAAAATCCTGAAACACCTGATTCTACGAAAAATATCATAATTCAGAACATCAGCTCAGTGATACCAGAACTGAATCAAGAACAAAAGAAAGATTTGAAAGAAACTCTTGAAAAACTAACGTTGAATCCCAACCTTGATGAAAGTATACAGGAAGCTGGGATTTTAGCTTTATTGAAAGAAGAAAACCAAGGAACTCAAGAAGAACCTACAGCCAAAAAAGATAATATTGCAACCGTTATTCCACTAAAACAAAAAGAGGAAAAACGAAAAGAACCACTAAAAAACAACAAAAGAAAAGGATTTGAAGCAAAAACAACAAAAAGAGAAACAAAAATAAATAAAGAAAAACAAGAAACCCTTCCCAAAGACAAAGTTTTTTATTCTGAAGCATATGGAAAATTTCTGAATGAAAAATTCAAATCTCTCTTAGGAGAAGAAGCAAAGGAAACACAAATGAAAATTCAAAACGCTTTGATTACCTATTCGGACTCAGAGTCAGATAGCGCAAAGTTGATTTTATCTGCCTATAAAGAAATTTATGGAATCCAAGATGAACAAGAAATCAGAAAAATATTAAAAGATGGACTCTTTGTTAAGAATTCTTTATACAATATCATCCGATACATTAAAAACCAATACCAAAGAAAAGATTTACAAATTTATGCGATGCAAAGGCTTTTTGCGATAAAAAGAAAACATGCAGAAATTTTGATTGAAAATGATAAGCAATTAAAACTTTAAAAATGAAGAAATATCTTTTGCTCGTCTTTTTAATTACTTTTTGTGGCAGAACCTATCAAGGGGATTTTTATTGGAGAGCTGTAAATTTAGAAAACATTGTTGGATTAGAAAAGTACATATTTCAACCAAATCAATATTATTTGGGAAGGGAAAACTTATATTTTAGTGAAGATGATACGATATGGTGGATGTATAAGTTTGAAAATCGCTTATTTTTAGATAAAAAATTTTATGCCGTGCTATATAATTTTACGAACACTTTGCAACCGATTGAGATTGATTTAAGACTTGTGGAAGTGGAATATCAAGATGGTGAGTTTTTTTTGCGAGATTACTATCACGCTTTAAACACAGGTCACTATATACTAAAGCTTGCATCGAAAATAGATTCCGAACCTTTTGATGAGGTGCACTTTAGGGTTTTGTCAAAAGAAGAAATCCAATTTCCCATAGGTTCGATAGGATATAAATCTTATTAAATCTACAACCCAATTCTTATCATTATCGCTTTCAAAAATATATTGTATCAGTTAAGTATACAAAAATTTTGAATTTCGAAGCTCTATGGACAATCATTTTTATCAAGAAATTCAAAAAAGAAGAACGTTTGCTATCATTGCGCACCCTGATGCAGGAAAAACCACCCTAACAGAAAAACTTCTCCTTTATGGAGGTGCCATTCAATTAGCAGGACATGTTCGTGCCAAAAAAGATCGAAGAAAAACCCAGTCTGACTGGATGAAGTTAGAACAAGAAAGAGGAATTTCAATCACAACTTCCGCCATGCAGTTTGAATACAATGATTTTGTTTTAAATCTTTTAGATACCCCAGGACATGAAGATTTTTCAGAGGATACATATCGAACCCTGATGGCTGTTGATAGTGCCATCATGCTGATTGATGCCGCTAAAGGTGTCGAACCTCAAACCATCAAGTTATTCCAAATTTGCCGTCAAAGAAACATCCCTATAATAACGTTTATCAACAAAATGGATTTACCAGCAAAGGATCCATTTGAGCTTTTAGATGAGGTAGAAAAGGTTTTAGGCATATCCACTACACCAATGCTGTGGCCCTTAGGTTCAGGGAAGGATTTCAAAGGAGTTTATCATATCCAAACCCAAAAGATTTATCTCTATGAAAAAACCTTAGGAGGAATGTATAAAGCACCTGTGCAGACCAAAGGTTTGGATGATCCTTATTTGAAAGAAATCTTGGATGAGGAAGCATTCAAGAACTTCAAAGAAGGATTAGAGCTGGCTTTAGGGATACTACCAAAATTTGATTTGAAAGAATTTCATGAAGGAAAGATCACACCTGTATATTTTGGAAGTGCTTTGAATAACTTTGGAATTGAACTTTTTTTGAATGAATTCATTCAGATTGCGCCACCGCCAAAGTTTATCAAGTTTATTGATGGAAATATTGTCGAAATCAATCCTGAACAGTTTATGGCTTTCGTTTTCAAATTACAAGCTAATATGAATAAGGCACATCGAGATCGTGTGGCCTTCATACGGATTGTTTCTGGGAAATTCGAAAAGGGAATGGATGTTCAAATTTCCTATAAAAAAAAGAGTATCAAGTTATCAAGCCCAGTTTCTTTTTTTGGACAACGAAGAAATACCATCGACGAAGCTTATCCAGGTGATATCATTGGTTTAATCAATTCAGGAATTTTTCAGATAGGAGATATTCTTTACACTGGTTCAGAACCAAAGGTAACTCCCTTACCTGAGTTTGCACCAGAATTATTCGCAAGATTCATACTTACAGATACATCGAAAATGAAAAGTTTCAAAAAAGGGATTGTAGAACTCACAGAAGAGGGGGTCATTCAAGTGTTTTATTTGCCAGATGGCACCCAAATTTTTGGAGCGGTTGGACAACTTCAGTTTGAGGTTTTTCAATCAAGGCTTTTGGATGAATACCAATCTCCAACACGATTAGAGCTCTTACCTTTTGAATGTTCTCGCTGGATTCTTCCCAAAGATGCACAAAAGTTTAGTTCATATGACTTGATTGTAAAAGACAAAAAGGAAAATCTTGTTGTTCTTTTTAAAAGTGAATATCGTATGAAAAGTTTTCAAAAAGAACATCCCGATGTACCACTATTTCATTCACCTTTGGAATTGGAAAAATTCAAATCATTGAATCAGGTTTTGTAATTGATTTAAAAATTCTTTTCTGGCTAAGAGAATTTCTCCTTGATTGAACTTGATAGGATATTTATAAATTTGAATGAATTGTTTTCTCTCATTGGGAGTAAATAGCTGAAAAACAGAAACCAATGAATGTTTCTTTAAACTTCTTAAAATGATATTTATATATTTGATTTTGATTGTTTCTTTTTCCCAATACCATTTCTTTAAAATGTCTGTGGTTTCTTTCAGATAAGACATAACAATTTCATTGAGGTATTCTTTGAGTTGGTCGTTTTGAGTTGTTTTTATTTCTTGTGGTTTTTCTTCTTTGATTGTGTTTTGTTTGAGTGGGGTTTTGTTTTTGTCTTTTGGTGAGTTTTCTTTCTTTTTGTTACTAAGTTCTTCGAGCTTTGGGGGCATCCATTTTTGAATCTTTTTTTGAATCTTTTTTTCTGTTTCTTTCTTTGTTGTTTCTTTTGTTTTTGGGGAAAACGTAATTTCTTTGTGATTGTTTTTTGTTGTTTGAATTTTTATGTCTGATGGTTGAACAAACTCAGATACTTTTTTATCTTTATTGTATTGGAAATCAGCTTTTTTGAAATCAATTTCTGGGGTCCACTCCTGCATATGAGATAATAGAATTACTTCTTTTCAGAAAGGCAATGATTTTATAGATCAGCATCAATGATTTCGAATCCTAATGCATGAGCATATTCAACAACTTGTCTGTATTCATGGATAGTAATACGACGGTTGATTTCTTTGTATTGATCAGGTTTTTGGATAACTTTGTTTGATGGTCTATATTGAGACATGATGTTTAAATAAATTTTCTTTGAGATGGAACTTAAAAATTCTAATATTTTTTTGGAATCCTCCACCATGCCTGGCATCACCAAGTGTCGAACAATCAAACCTTTTTTTGCTATTCCATATTCATCTTGTTCGAAATCCCCGACTTGACGATACATTTCTTTGATGGCTTCTTTTGCAACATCAGGATAATCTTCGCTTTTTGTGTATCTTTTTGCTAAAAAAGAATCCCAGAATTTGAAATCTGGCATGTAAATATCAATCAAACCATCAATTATCTTTAAGGTTTGTAATGATGAATAAGCGTTGGAATTGTAGACAATCGGGATTCTCAGACCCTTTTGTATGGCAATATATAGAGCATGTATGATCTGAGGAACAACATGATCAGGACTTACAAGGTTGATATTATGAACTCCTTTTTCTTGTAGATAGATCATAATGTTAGCTAATTGCTCAGGCTCTAATTCCATTGAGTGAGGATCTAAGTTTTGACTTATATCATAATTTTGGCAAAATACACACCTTAAATTACACAATGTAAAAAAAATGGTTCCACTACCTCTCCAACCCCTTAGGCAATCTTCTTCTCCAAAATGAGGAAAATAAGAAGATACCCTGACTTTTTTACCAATTCTACAATATCCAAAAGTTTGGTTACGATCGACGTGACATTCATGAGGACAGACTTCACAATTTTTTAGGATTTCATCTAACAATTGAAGCCTTTCTAAAAATTCACTTCTTCTAGTTTCATAAAATCTAACGTAGTTAGGCACATATGAATTGTTGTATACCCCTTGATAATAAGGAGGATAGATATACATAATAAGACTATATATTTTAAAAAAAAAATATCAATCAAAATTGGATTCACTCAGAAAAAAATCTTAATTTCAATATTTGAAAGAATAAGAATTTGAATTTTAAAAAAGAGTTTTTTCGAAATCTTCTTTGATGGCTCTTAATTGCTCTTCATTGAAAAAACCTGTGTGATGATATGATGGATGTGTTACTTTAATACCAGCTACTTTTGATGATAAAAATTCCTTTTGGTCTTCTTTATTAAGCTTGAAGGTTATATATTGCACAGAGGAAATTCTTTCTCGATTGAATTGTTTATCGTCGAATTCTCCTAAAATTTCTCTCATCTCATTTTTTGTTGTCTCAAAAAGAAAAAATACATGATTATGCAAACCTAATAGTTCTCTCAGCTTATATTTTCGATAGATTTCATCATCAATTTCTATCAATAAAGTAGCCTTGATTTCACCAGCTTCTGGAATTAACTCATTGTATGTGTTGATTTCGTGCATGATGGCATTGTAGTCAGTAATGCCCTCAATCCTTATCATTTCTTGAATTTGATACCACACTGTTTCTTTATTTTCAAATAAAAAAGTAAAAAAATCACCTAAATGGAATCTTCTTGGAGCTTTGATTTTGAATATTCTTTCGCGAATTTCATTTCTTCTGTTGTTATATTCATGAATGGGGAGGATGTCTTCAAAGATGACTTTCTTCATTTTTTTCTCCTCATGTCGATGTTGATTTTGGGAATCCGCCTTCTTCAGGTTTTTTATAAGCTTTGGCTAATACTTGTATGGGATGTAAAGGTATATCTTTTGAGTTTGTTCCTTGTTTGATTTGTATGGCGGCTAAAGGACAATCGGTTGATATGACGTTCATATTTTTTTCTTTAAGTTGTTGGAAAGCTTTATTGCCACAATGAAGGCTTTTTTCAAAAAATTCTTTTTTCATTGACCATGTTCCATTGTGTCCAGAACATTCGGCAACAAATCCAATTTGAGTTTTTGGTATCAATTTCATCAAATCTCGTGAAGGGTATCCTTTCCATTGAGCTCGAAGATGACAAGGTGCATGATAAGCAATACTTTCAGGTGTGCTTTGAAAATCCTTATTGAAGGCATCTTCTTTTTTCAGAGTCATTAAATATTCATGAATGTCCATTGTAGCTTCAGAAATTTCTTTTGCTTTATTGGTCCAATCTTCTTGTTCTTTTTTGGTCTTTCCTAAGAGACCTGCATAATCAATATATTCTTTTTTTAATGTTAATGAACATGTTGGGTTGATTACAGCTATTTTGTATCCTTCTCTTACATAAGGTAGTAATGATTGAATGTTGTTTTTGATTTTTTTTAGTGCAAAAGAAAGATCCCCACTATTAAGGCCGGGCATGCCACAACAATTTTGTTTTGGATGTTCAACATGTACCTGATTTTTTTCTAAGACAAAAACTGCATCTTTTCCAATTTCTGGATTATTAAAATTTACAAAGCATGTTGAGAATAAAACAACTTTGTGTTTAATTTGTTCTTTTTGATGAGTTCTCTTTTTTTTGTGTTTTTCAAACCACTTTGCAAAGCTGGATTTATGGAATTTTGGCATTATTTTTTTCTTGTGTATTCCTAAAAGCATTTCAATGACAGAACGAAGGATTTCACTTTGGAATACATAGTTGACTAGAACAGAAATTGGACCTGTATTTAGTTTTCCTGCCAAGTCAGCATTTTGCAGAAATTTATCTCGAAAGGATATTCCTTTTTCTTTTGCTTGAATATGAACAGCTCTTTGCATTAATGCTGCGAAATTCAAATTGAATGCATGTTTATCTCTATCTGTATAGGGACAATTTACATAACATAGTTTACAATGATAACAATTTTGTATGATTTCGTTTATATCTGTTTGATTGATTTTTCTTACATCACCATCAGCGTAAGTATCTAATGCCTTGAATAATGTTGGAAAAGAAAAACAATAATTGAAGCACATTCTACAACCATGACATATATCAAAAGTGCGAAGCAACTCACGATTCAAGGAAGCACGATCCCAGTATTTTGGTTCTTTAGGATCATAGATTGCATCTTGAGTGTCAGTTTGGGAAATAAGTTCCATTGTTTTCCTCCTAAAAAATAAGGAGCGATTGCTCCTTATGAGATTGCCTTTAGAGCTTGCTCGAATCTTCCGGCATGGGATTTTTCTGCTTTTGCTAAGGTTTCAAACCAATCAGCGATTTCAGGGAAACCTTCTTCTCTTGCAGTCTTTGCCATACCTGGATACATGTCAGTGTATTCGTAGGTCTCACCAGCCACAGCACTCTTTAAGTTATTGATGGTATCTCCAAAGGGAAGTTCAGTTGCAGGATCTCCTACTTGTTTTAGATATTCCAAATGTCCGTGAGCATGTCCTGTTTCACCCTCAGCAGTATCGCGAAATAAACCTGCAACATCGGGATAACCTTCGATATCAGCAATTTTCGCGAAATAAAGATATCTTCGGTTAGCCATAGATTCACCAGCAAAAGCATGTTTTAAATTTTCATGAGTTTTTGTTCCTTTGAGTTTTGACATTCTCCACCTCCTATTTTTAAATTTGTAAAAATTCTAATTTTAGAATAATTTGATATCAACAAAAGACAATAACTTTTTCAGAATGAAAGATAAAATTTTCTAGTAAGTTAAAAATTTTAAAAGATAATCTCTGAGTATAAAGTATTAAATTATTTTTTTGGTTTAGTTTTTTCTTGTATTCTTTTTGTTTTGATTTCTTCTTTTATTTCTTTTATAAATTCAGAAATTTCCCATTCTTTTTGTTCCCCCGTAAAGTAATTTCTTACATTGATGGTTTGATTTTGTTTTTCTTTCTCACCGACAACAACCATATAAGGAATTTTCATCTTCTCAGCATTTCGTATTCTTTTTGCTAAGGTTTCGTCTACTTCTATGTGAGTGCGGATTTTTTCTTTTTTCAGTATATCGTAAACATGTTTAGCATAATCCCAATAACTTTCACTCACTGGCAATATGCGTACTTGCTCTGGAGCTAACCATGTGGGGAAGGCACCGGCAAAATGCTCAATCAAGAACCCAACAAATCTTTCGTGGGTTCCAAGGGGGCTTCGATGGATGACAACAGGTCGTTTGAAAGTTCCGTCCTTGTCTACATACTTCAGATCAAATTTTTCTGGCATAAAAAGGTCCAATTGGCAAGTGCTAGCAGTAAAGACTTTCCCGATTGAACTTTTGATTTGAAAATCTACCTTAGGACCATAAAAGGCTGCTCCATCATGTTCAACTTCATAATCAACGCCTGAGATTTCCATGGCTTTTCGAGTGAGTTCTTCTGCTTTTTTCCACATCTCGTCATTGCCATGATACTTGTTATTCTTTGGATTCCTCAGTGCTAAAACCATCCAGAAATCTTTGATCCCAAGAACTTGATAGTAGTATTTGTGTAATTCAATCACTCTTACGAATTCTTCCACAGCTTGTTCTTCTGTGCAGTAAATATGAGCATCATTCATGGTCATGGAACGAACTCTCATGAGTCCAAAAAGAGCTCCTGAGTCTTCATAACGATGACAAATACCATATTCAGCTATTCTTAGGGGTAGTTCTCTATAGCTCCTTGGTCTCATAGCAAATATCAAGTGATGAAAAGGACAGTTCATGGGCTTGATGTAGTATTTCTCGCCATCATCCAATTCCATAGGTGGAAACATGTGTTCTTTATAGTGGGGTAGGTGTTCACTTGTGTAAAATAGTTCTTCTTTTGTTATGAGTGGAGTTGTGACTCTTTGATAACCCCATTCTTCTTCTGTTTCTTTTGCCCACTTTTCTAGTTCATCTTTGATGATATATCCACGAGGAAGCCAAATGATTAGACCAGGACCTACGATTTCCGAAGTAGTATAGATTTCTAATTCAGCTCCCAGCTTTCGATGATCTCTCTTTTTGGCTTCCTCTAACATCTTTTCGTAGTTGTTTAATTCTTCTTGGGTATTGAAAAGAAGACCATAGATTCTCTGAAGTTGTGTTTCGTTTTTGTTTCCCTTCCAGTAAGCACCAGAAACGGATACTAACCGAAAAGCTCCAATCTCACCAGTATGACGAACGTGAGGACCATTACACATGTCTATGAAGTATATGGTTTTACCATCAGGGGAAACATTTTTGTAAAATGAGAGTTCTTTTTCTCCTTTTTCTTTCAGTTCTAATGCCATTTCTACTTTGAAGTCTTCTTTTTGTGACTTCAAATATTCGATAGCCTCATCGATTGGAAGATAAAATCGATGAAACTCTTGTTTTTGCTTTACGATTTGCTTCATGATTTTTTCGATTTCTTTGAGTTCTTCTTCTTTGATGGGGGGATCAACGAGAACGTCATAGAAGAACCCATTCTCTGTATCTGGACCGATGGCTAACTTAACATTATTGCGAAGTCTTTTAACTGCTTGAGCCAAGATGTGAGCAGCACTATGCCTTTGGGTTGATAGGGGGATTTTTTCTTTTGATTTTTTAATTTCATTTGATTCAATTGATTCAGTAATTTTTATGGAAGATTCAACAGTATGAGAGTAAAGTTCTAAATTGGATGAAATCTTTTGATTTGGTAAACCAATGTTTTGTCCTTCATTTTCCATAAATCTAAATAATTTAGTTTAGATTTATCGTAAAGTTAAATATAAATGTCTTTTAAAAACAAACGTATGCATGCAATAAACTTTCGATATCTGTATAATTAGTTGAATAGAGTAAGTAGATAAAAGACTTTGAAGAAACTCAATCTTGTAGTTTGTTATAGCTTTTGATAATTTGATAAATTAGAAGATTAAATACTTTATTTTTAGCAACTTTATGGTTTGATTTAAGCAAGGATTGAAAAAATCTGAAGTCATTATTCATTGTTGGAAAGGTACAAATTAATAAAAGGAATATTTTTATTTTTATGATGATTTTTAATCAAAATAGAGGAGTGTAGATTCTTTTTTTAGTATTAATTAAATGCGAATGTTTGAAAACTTTTTAAAATGTTTAATTTTGATTAATTTTAAAATAGATAAATTTTATGATTAAATTTAATAATAATTTATCCAAGACGATTATTTGATTAATTTTAATCAATTTAAAAGAAAAAGCTATATACCGAGTATTTATTTGTATTTTTACAAGAAACGAACAAAGTCTATTGAATAGCTATTCCTCGCTTAAAGTGATTAAATATAATCATATTTTTTTGATTAAATTTAATTAAAAATTAACTACATTATAAATACAATCTAATAATTAATTTTAGTCTCTTTTTTGTTTTTGGTTATTTTTAAACAATGAGTTAAAAAGTTTTTAATTTTGGTCATTTTTTGGGTCTATATTTCATACTTATTTTTGACAGAACATTTTGGGCAGACAATATATACTTCACCTTTTACGCGAACCCCTTTTTGTGTTTTAATTTTCCCCGTAGCAATAAATTCAAAATCGAGTCCATCTGGAACATAATGCCCAGGACCGTATTTAGCCGTTCCCTTCATTTCATAACCACAAGCATGACATTTAACCTTTATTCTTATGACTTCTGCCATTTTATTATATCTGTTAAAAAATTGCCATTAAATGACGATAATTTTATATCAATATTGTTATTTTTTTAACATGGATTTTTAATCATCTTTATTGTTTTCTTCCGCTTCGTCATCTTCTTTGTTTCTTTTTTTTCTTCTACCTTTTTCTTGTTCCTTTCTTTGTTGAATTCGGTTTTCTCTTTTTACCATATAGATGTAATGTTTAACATACTGTGTATAAGGTTCAGGGATTTTATTTGCATCGAAATTTAATGGGTTGTCTAATAAATCTTTTAATAAATCCGAAGGAATGTCTTCTTTTTCAGATGTTGCTAAGATTTCTAAACGATTGCAAATTTCTCTGTCATTCACCTCACGAATTAACTTCCGCATAGCTGCTAAAAGTTTTTGAATCCCTTGATTTCCCTTAGCTGTTGCCATATTTATTTCCTTGTAATTGCCATTTTTCTGTAAAATAAGATCTATTCTACTATATTTTATTAAAAAAATTGTAATGTAATATACTCATTTACCTTCATAATTATTTAGTTCTTATATTTTTAACCTTTAAATTTTAATAAAGTTTCAATTTCCCAAAGTTGAATTTCTTCCTCACGTGTTAGTTTTTTTTGTGATTGGGTTCTGAAATATTTGTAGGACTGTAGAAATTGTAAGAGTTTATCTCTAACTGAGACCTCGTTATTAAGAAAATCTTCGTTTTCATAGAAAAATTGTTCAAGATTTTTATAATCATTTTTTAAGATCAATAATACAAATTCGTAATACTTTTTTAGTTTTAGTATTTCATTTTTATGTATCTCTAATTCTAAATTTTTACTTTTGTTTTCAATCATTAGCTGAATAAAAGCTAATATCATTTCTACTTCATCATTCTTGCATGAAACTTTAATCGGTATTTCATACATTCTGTCCCACTCCAATCTTCGTAAAAAATACCTAGCTGAATATACTGGATTCTTTAAAGCAAAATCAATCCCTTTGATTTCAACAATATCGGTCATTCTTTGTTTTGATAAGTTGTTTTTGTTAATTTGATTTCTTGAAGTATTTTCATCTACTTGAACAAGAGTAGTTAAGGGAAAATGAACCCTTAGTTGTAATAGCCCCATCCTGTCTATTTTGGGTGAAAAAATAATGGTATCATAATTTTTTTTATGTTCTAAGTTTATTACTTTTTTGATATTGTCTATTTGATTAACAAAAACTGGATAATATTCATAGGGTATATTAACGTTAATAATTGTTCGATAGTTTTTTTGGTTTTCAGTATATTTATAAAATAACTCAATTTTGTTTTTTCTCACATTATAAAAGTTGACATCTCCTATTTTTTCAACAAGGGGTTCAATATCAGAGCCAACAAATAATATAAAAGGTATTTTCCTCCCTTTTTTCACAAGGAATTCTTCCCAATCATTACTTGTAATTAATTCTTCTTTGCGAATGACTAAAAACTTTTTTAAGTTTAAATTGTATATATAAATAAAATCATTGATTTCTTTTTTTTCAATTTCACTCATAGTGTTATAATGCTTTATTCTAATTCTATTTTTTATAAAAGTTATATTTATGTAGTTTATACTGGAGTGAACCTCTGGATATACCTAATGCTCTTGCCATTTGCAAGTAATTACCTCCAGTCATTCTATAAGCAATCAATATCAACTTTTTTTCAAGTTCTTCTATATGTTTCCTTAATTCCAAGTCTGTTTTTTCATAAAGTTCCCATAGTTGTAATTTTACATGGTTCTTTGTTATAACTTCATCCATAGTTAGAAAAAAAGCTGTTTCAATTGTTTTGTAAAATTCAGTTAAGTTCCCTGGCCAATTGTGTTTTTTTAATATATCAAGAACCTCCTCGCTAATATCAACCTTTTTTCGATATTTTTTTTTTAAATAATTTAAATATTTTCTTACTTCCATCTCAAGTTCATTAGGGCGAACTTTTCTCAATGGGGGGATAATTACCATTTGGTTTTTTATGATTTCATATAATTCAAATAAAAACATTCCATTTTCTACTAGCTTTTTTAAATCATAATGACTAGTGAAAATCCAAAAGGTATCATTCCAGTTATCATTACTTAATTTGTGAAAAAGCCTTCTCTGATTTTCCTCAGTTAGATATGAAATTTCTTTTATAACTATGCATTCTTTTTTTGAATTTATGATGGGAATTGAAGTTTTTAGATTATATCGCTCACCAGGTGGAATACCAAACAATTCATAAGATTGTATTTTATGAGATAATCTACTTGGTTCAAATAGTAAAATTTTTCTATCAGGAAATTTAATTCTTAGTAGGGTTTTTGTAAATAAGATTTCTCTTGATCCGATTTCTGATTGTATAAATAAAAATTTGTTTTTTGGAATATTATTCCATAGTATATCTTGATACCATATAGGAAGTTTTCTTAGTTTGTTATTTATATAAGCAATTTCTTTTAAAAAAGCAATAAAAGCAAGATCAATAAAACCTTCTTGATGTAAATTTGGGTTTATTTTGAACATTAGCCAAAATTGGGGATTCTTTTCGCGGTCATAGAAAAAGTAAAGCTTTTCATCAAATCCACTTTGGACTTCTTGAATTAAGGAATCAAAATTTTTTAAATTTTGAATGTTCTTATCTACGGTTTCTAACAATAAATATTTATCTTTAAATTTTCCTTTACATTGAATCAAGATGAATTCTATTTGAGCTTGAATTTTAAAAAGTGCATAATCACTAAGTAATTTATCTAACCATCGTTGTTTTGTCATTATAATATGCAATATTTTAGAATCAAATCTCATAAGCTTTGCATCGTATAAGATAGTCGACGTTATAATATTCTTCGACATTTAAATTTTATTTCGTGTATTTCCGAACAAAAATGAGACTAAGAAAAACATTACTATTGCCATTGCAAATCAAAAAGAAGAAAAAACAACCACTACGACAAATTTGGTAGTTTCATTAGCAAAAAAGGGATACCGAACATAACTAATTGATGTTGATCGACAAGCTAATAGCACAAGCAAATTTATTGACCTAATCTTCCTTTCTTTTCTTTGGATTCTTGGGATCTTGTGAAGACTTTAGCAGATATTGTTATAAATCATTAATAAATTATTTTTTGAAACGAAGATAAAAAATTTCTATATTATACCATCAACATTAGGGTTAGCTGTGAAGTCAACACTGACATTTTTGATGTTTTTTTATTTTAAAGGACTCACTTTGATCACTAAGGGTAGTTTATGGTTATTTTATTATTAATTTAATTGTTCACCATCATTATTCAATGCATGGTAGCCTTATCGCATGTTTTAATACTTGCCCAAGCAGCGAAATTCTCTATCAATGGTATGGCGAATTTAAATAAAAAGATGAATAATTCCAGATATAAAAACCTTATGGACATTCATTACCCAACTACTCTAAGCACAGGTTTATCAAAAATAATAAAATAACCAGTTATTTCTCATTTCTATATAGCTTTTAAGACACATATCATGGGTAGTAGTTGAAGAAAATCATTTTTAAAGAAGAGTGTTTTAAAGTATGCTTCAAATAGTTTTATAAGCTAATGAGTATTGGAAATTTACTGAGTATATACAAATTCAAAAACAATATTAGATCATTGTAAAGAATATGGTTTACATCACAAGAATTTTTTGATATGTGTAGCTCAGTCGTTTAAGGTCGTTAAAGAAGGAAAAAATAGACAAACTTATAGATAAAAAACGAAAAAGGAATATAAAAACAGTAAATTCAAAAAGTTCAATCGATTTAACTATAATGATGGAGTAAAAACAAAAGAAAATCAAAATCAAGAAAAGAACAAAAAAACTATTTTCCTTAAGTGAGAACAAGAAATTTTAAACATAATTGTGCGTAGATTGAAAGACTAATTAATGGATTTTTCGTAGTAAAAGTCCTGAAATAGCAGAAAACATTTTAGGACATTTAGATTTTGTTTGAGTTAATAATTTAATCAGCAAATTTAGCTAAAAAATTCTGGAGGTTGATAAGCTTATGAGTAGTGTAAGGATTTCACATCCAAAGGTTTATTCTTTCCAAGAAGTTTATGCTCGTGGTATATATCGAATATCAGAAGAAGGTTATTTAGAATATTTCCTTTCTGAGAGAAAAGAAATCCAAGAAATTGAATCCATACTATTTAAAAGCTCGGAGATAATTAGTTTTAACCAAATTCGCATAAGTGCACATCCAGAACTTTATGATTTGGCGCCAGAGACATTTCGTTTTGAAATATCGATGGATGGGAAAGTTTGGGAACCAATCATTAAAGAAGCAGGTTTTAGATTTCCTAAGGATCAAGAATATGTTTGGAATTTTTCTTTAATACAAGCAAAATACATCAAATTCGTTTATCATCAAAAAAGTCAAACAAGAAGTATTCATCAAGTAGCCATAGGGACGATAAAAGTATGTATTTCTGGAGTTGTGAGTATCAAAGCATCAAGTCAATTAGATCGATTATGGGTAAAAGAAAATTTGATCGATGAGCGAAAAGATTATGGTTGGTCAAGTTCCCTCAAGAAAGAAGACAAAGAAGAATTCATCGAATTAGACTTAGGATCTGTTAATCGAGTAACGGAGATCCGTTTACTATCAAAAGATCATAAAGAAACACTATTTCCTGTTTCTTTTCAGATATCTTATAGTGATGATAATATTGTTTGGTATCAACTCATAGAAGAAAATGGCTTTTTTGCTGAACCAGGTACGTGGTATAAATGGAAATTTTATCCCATTAATATGAGGTATATAAAAATTCTCATAAAAGAAAATAACATAACGAGGGATGGTAAGTACATATCTCAAATTATTGAGGTTGAACTTTATGCTGAACCTGATCCATTAGAGAAGAAAAGTTATAATTTTAGTTTATCTAACATACCCTATGCTTCGGTATTACGTTCTGGAATTGTTCGCTTAGCCTTAGATGGCGAAGTAAAAGAAGGGGTTGTGGTGCAAGCTAGCGATCGTAGGCTTAGAGATGCAACAGTAGATTCAAAAGGGATAGTGGAATTAGCATCCGATGGGGAGGATCGAGAGGGGGTAGTGGTTCAAGGGAATGACCGGCGTTTAAAATACGCTTCTGAAGATATGCCTGGGATAGTTCGTTTTGCTAGAAATCGGGAGGAAAAACCCCTTCATGCAGTACAAAGTAATGATGATCGTTTGAAGCCAGCGACGACGACGAGTAAGGGGATAGTGGAGTTAGCAGAGGATGGTGAGGATCGAGAGGGGGTAGTGGTTCAAGGGAATGACCGACGACTCAAAAAAGCAACTGAATACTCCTACGGAATCGTGCAGTTATGTCCTAAAGGAAGATCCACCCCAAATACCGTTGTTCAAGGGGATGATCCTCGACTTTATGATGCTCGAATTCCATTACCTCATGAACATGAATATGCACCGCTACATCATGATTTTAGTACCCATACTGGAACAATCAAATTGCAAGAAGAAATGGGGAAACATTATGAAGAATGTTTACCTCCACCGTTTGATTATAGCCCTATTTATGGGATAAACGTAGGTCAAGGAAGTGGAGTTGTTGGTAAAGGTAGATTTCGAGGAATTGTAGGCTATGGAGATTATCAAGGTGTAGTAGGACTCTCAGAAACTGGAACATCAATTTATGGAAATTCCTTGAATGGAATAGCAGGACGCTTTTATTCTGAAAGGTTTATTGATTTATTAGTGGGAATCAAAGAAGGAAGATATGTTGAAGATCTTTTACAGATGAAACCCCTAGACAAATTTTCTTTGTGGGTGCAAGGTAAAAGTGTATTTATGAATAATATTTTTTTGCTAAATACAAATAATCCTTATGAAGCTAGTATTGGAATTTATCTACCAGTCAAAGAAAAAGAACATTTTCTTCCTGGAGATGTGGTTGTGTCTTCCCAAAAGGATGGATATGTTCAAAAATGTCATCATAAAAAAAGCAATAAGGTAATTGGTGTTGTTGTTGAATCAGCTTCCATCATTTTAAACGGAAACATAAAGAATGAATTTGAACATAAAAAAGATCATAATTATGTTTTAGTTGCATTTTTTGGTTTAGCATTGGTTAGAGTGGTTGCTGAATATAAACCTGTAGAACCAGGAGATCTACTAATGTCTTCATTTCAATCAGGTTGTGCAGAGAAATACGATGGAAGCTTTGAACCAGGCACTGTCATCGGTAAAGCTCTCGGTACTGTAAAACAAGGAGTAAAAAAAATACCAGTTCTATTAACCTTTTAAGATTTTAGCGTTCTAGTTCAGTTAGTTTTTTATATAACAAATCACTTTTTTTAATGAATTCTATGATTTCGTTGTGTTGATTTTTCAAATCTGGTAGGTCAGTTGTTTTTATGTCTTCTCCCATAAGTCGTAGTTCCAATACAATAGTTCCTTTTTCCAAGGGTAAAAATACAAACTTTTTATAATAAAAATATAACAAAAAATAAATTCCTCCAATCATTAGTAAAGATGTGATCATGTAAATCAACTCAAGATAATTCTTATTCTGATACAAATCTAAAAAACTCACTATAATGCTTTCATCAGGAAATTTTCCAACCACATAAGAGAAATGAATATTAGGGATTAATGATGATTTTAACATTTCCCTATCAATGAAAAAAATCTCATAATGTTTATCTTGTTTTCTTCGCTCAATCTTTAATATCCATTTTTGAGGATAATGATTTGGTAGTTCCTCAATGGAATAAATTTTTAATAGATGAGTAATTTGGGATATTCGATATTCTTTCTCTTTTTGAATGTATTTATCATATAGCATTATCGTAAAAAGTCCACCAGAATAGATAAAAATGAAACTACTTATGCTGACTACACTAACCATCTTATTGAAAAATATGGGTAAGTGTTCTTTTAAGTGAAAGGTTTTTTCTTCTAAAAGGATTTGTAACAATGGAAATAATCGCAAGAATAACATTCCTTTTATGAGTAGAACCCCCGGAGCATCATAAAAGTTCTCAGGAAAGAAAATGATTAAAATCCACGAGGGTAATGATGACAGAAGTTCAAGTTTTGAATAGGAACGAAAGAGTTTATTTTGAGAGAGTAGTTTTACTAAACTCTCAAGAGTTAATAAAATTAAATTGAATAAAAAAAACCATTTCAATGCCTCTAAGTATGAAATCGGTAGAATGAAGACACTTGTGTATATTACAATTGTAAGTTGAATTATATTTAAAATAAGGGATAAGATTAAAGACAAATTATTTTCAGGTAATTCACGAAATTTCTTTAATAATAAAAGAATCTTAGATGACATTTTTTATTCTATAATATCGGTTTTTGTTTTACCATGATAACATGAATTACATTAAAAATCGATTTACTTATTTTGAAAAATACAAAAATTGTATTTAAAAATATACAACGACAAATTTTTTATGCATAAAATCAAAGACATTCTTTTGAACACTAAGCCAACATTTTCATTCGAATTTTTTCCACCTAAAACGGAGGAAGCTGAAAGGAAATTTAAATTATCACTTTTAGATTTGAAACGATTAAAACCTGATTTTGTATCCATAACATATGGAGCTGGAGGTTCAACAAAAGAAAAAACAGAGGCATTGGTCATAGAAATTCAAAATCAAGACTTATTAGTTTCCATGGCACATCTTACATGTATAGGCTCAAGTAAAGAAGAAATTGGTTTTTTATTAAATCAATATAAAAAAGCAAATATCCAAAATATTATGGCGTTAAGGGGAGATTTACCAAAAAACAAGGATATTCATTTAGTTAATGATTTTCGTTATGCGTATGAATTAATACAATGGATAAAACTTCAATATAATGATTTTTTTTCTATTGGTGCTGCTTGCTATCCAGAAAAACATCCAGAAGCAAAAACTTTAAAAGAAGATATTGAGTATTTAAAGCTTAAAGTTGATTCAGGAGCTGATTTTTTAATAACGCAATTGTTCTATGATAATGATAAATTTTATCTTTTCAGGGACATGGCAAGAAAGATGGGAATTCATGTTCCCATCATCGCGGGTATAATGCCAATCACGAATTACCAACAAATCCAAAAATTTACTCAAATGGTTCAATGTCATATACCAAAAAACTTAGAAAAATTAATTGAAAAATACAAAGACTCTCAAGAGGATTTACTCAAAGTAAGTATTGAATATTCTATCCAACAATGTGAAGATTTGATAAATAATGATATTGATGGAATACATTTTTATACATTAAATCAGAGTAATGCAACTTACTTAATATTAAGTGAACTAAAAAAAATATATCAAAAAAATCTGAACTTATATGAGTAATAGTACTTCATTTTTTAAAAAAAGTAATTATTTGACTTTATCTCAAATCAGTGATATTGTATATCGAATCAATTCGGAGCAAGATTTGCATAGTCTTTTGATTATAATCATGGATACGGCACGGGAACTTCTAAACACAGAAGGAGCCTCCTTGCTTCTATATGATGAAATTACAGGCGATTTAGTCTTTGATATTGCAAGAGGTGATAGAAGTAATCTATTAGCAAGACAAAGAGTTCCAGCAGGAAAGGGTATTGCAGGGGAATGTGTAAAAACCCTCAAGCCTATCATAGTTAATGATGCTCAAAATGATCCACGACTTCATCGTGAAATTGATGAATCCAGTGGTTTTAAAACAAAAAAGTTAATAGCCGTTCCCATGTTGGCAAGGAATCAAATAATAGGTGTATTAGAGGCAGTTAACACCTTAGATGGTAGGGATTTTAAAGAAAAAGATGTAAGACTTCTAATGTTTTTATCAGGGATGGCAGGCATAGCTATTCATAATCGTAGGTTATATAATGAGTTAAAAACTCGTATGGATGAATTGAATTGTATCTTTGAAATTTCTCAAGCTATTTATCAATATGATCACATTGAACCACTGCTCGATGGTATCTTGAAGGCAATTTCAAAAGTATTGGAAGTAGAACGATTATCTATTATATTAAAAGATGAAAATCGTGAATTCTATGTGAAACGAACTTTAGGTTTTCAGTTAGAGGAAAATGATATACGAATCGATCCTACTAGAGGTATTAGTTCTATTGTATTGAAATCAGGTGAACCATTACTCATAAAAGATGTAGTCAAAGAATTGGGAATTTCTACTGAAAATGCAAGTAAATATAAGACTAAATCATTTATATCAGTTCCTATAAAAAGAGAGCGTGAAGTGATTGGCATTTTGAATGTGGCAGATAAAATCAATGGAATGCCTTTTGATCAATTTGAGCTAAAAGTTTTACAAACTGTTGCAAATCAATTGGCTTCAGCCTATCAGCGCATTGAAGCAAGAAAAAGAGAATTCGAAATCAAAATCTATAAAAAAGATTTAGAAACCGCAGCAGAAATCCAAAAAAACTCCCTTCCAGATATACCATCGGAAATTGCAGGATTCCAATTGGGAGCAGGATATCAAATGTGTCGAGATGTGGGGGGTGATTTTTATGATTTTTATTATCATAATGATAATATGTTATCGTTAGTTATTGCTGATGTATCAGGGAAAGGTGTTCCCGCTGCTTTATTTATGGAGTATTCAAAAACTCTTCTTGGTAGCTATATACCAAGGTATTTACAACCAATGAAAACTTTACAAGAAGTAAATGAAGAGTTAATAAAAAATTCCCGTATAGGTTTGTTTGTTACAGTAATGTTAGTTCAAATCGAAAAGGAATTAAAGAGACTACGAATAGCCTCAGCTGGACATAACTACCAAATTTTATACCGAACAGAAAGTCAAAAAGTAGAATTTATATCAGCTAAAGGTCCACCTTTAGGAGCTATACCAAAAGTAGAATACAAAGAAAACTTATATCATTATGATCCAGGTGATCTTTTAGTCTTATATACAGATGGAATAACAGAAGCATGTAAAGAGAATTATGAGCAATATGGGATAGAGAGATTAGTTGAGGTAATAAAAAAATATCATTTTTTACATCCAAAAGAATTGGTTCATAAAATTTTCGAAGATGTACAGAACTATATTGGGAATTTTGAGATGATGGATGATGCTACTTTAATGGTAGTGCGATTGTCTTAATTCATGAAAGGATCTTGATTTGTATCGGCAAAGATTTTGTAAATACCTCCTTTTTGACGTAGAGCATCCTTCCATCCTTCTTCAGGATTTGGGTGAAAAATAATTTTTGTAGAGGCTGGATGCAAAATCCAACTACCTTCCTGAATTTCTCTTTCTAATTGCCCTGGGCTCCAGCCTGAATACCCAATGTAAAGTCGGATTTTAGGTTTATCATCTAATGGAAGATCTTTCCAATAATCGTCTTTAAAATATTGCTCTAAATTTCGAAATCCAGGCTCAAAGTAGACACCCTTGATGACTTCTATCGCTGTAGTGGAAATAGATCGATCATAGAGGGGAGAATGAATAGCAAATAAAAACTCTTGTTGAACCGGACCTCCAATGTAGATAGGAGTTTCACTACCTCTGCGTTGGGATTGAAATTCTGGTAAAATGTCTGCTAAAGTTAGATTGGATTTACGATTGACAATGAGTCCAAAAGCTCCATCCTCATTATGTTCAATCATTAATACAACTGTATTTTTGAAATTTGGATCTAACATGGTAGTTTCAGAAATCAGAAAATTACCCTTTAGTGAATGAAAATCACCAAATTGTTTCATAATATTATATATTAGGATTTTTCTTTTGGATTGTAAATCAAAAAAACTTCTCAGTATAAAAATATAGATGGCTTCATTAAAGAACCTAATTGGATTAAATCTTTGATTTTTAGGTTGTCTTGAGTTTCAATGGAGGACCACAAAGGGACTTCGATGATGGTTTGTTTTTCTATCGAATTTTCATGAAGTTTTTCATATATACTTTGTTTGATTTTGGGATAATTCTCTAAATATGTTCTTAAAAGAATATCAATTTTGTTTTGTACTTCATTTTGGGATATAAAGTCTTTCCATTCCTGAGATTGATAAAGTAATTCTGGAATAGTCTGATTAAATATAAAAAAAGACTTATGTTTAAAAAGAGTTTGTAAGATTTGATAAATTTCTAATACTATTGCAACAGAATCTTCTCTTGATGAAAAAACAAAATACACTGAGGTGTTTTCGTTTTTTATCCAATCTCTTGCCTCCTGTAGGCGATTTACCATTTTATAAAAAATTTGATCCATTAAAAGTATTAACTCAGCAAGACTCAGTAAAATATTTTCACCACCCGCTTTTCCTAAGGCAGATAAGATTGACTTAGCGCTCATTCGAAGTAGTTTCTGAAAGAAATTCTTTTCTGAAATAACCTGCTTTTTACCATTCACCCAAATATATTTTTCTTCACCACCAAACCATTTTATCCATTGCAAAATTTTACTGTCAAAAAAAGCAAGTAGCCTTTCGGGACGTAAAATAAAATCTATTGCATGAATACCTGGAGCTGTATCAATGACTAAATCTTCTGTTTCTGGATATTGTTCTATCCATTCAGCCATTCTTATAGGAGCTAAGGTTTCGACTGCTGAAGCAATTTTCTCTGCTAATGTCTGATATAATGGATGTTCGAATAATTGTTTTTGGTGCTCAATAGTTAAACCTTCATCTTGAATCCAACGCTTAAGGCTGTCAGGTAAATTCAATATGGCAACGCGAATTTCTCCACCATTTTCATCATTCTTCCAAAAAAGGCTACCTTTTTCACTGATATTATCAAAATTTAAAGCTGTCCTAAGTCTTTTCGCTGGATCAATACTTAATAGACCAACCTTTCTTCCAATGGATGCTAAATAAAGAGAAAAACTGGCAGAAAGAGTGGTTTTACCTACGCCACCAGCACCCAAAAAAATATGAAGTTTTGGTTTTTTATCCATAGTCCGTGAAAAATTCTTTGATTTTTTGAATTCTCGTAAACTGATCAAAATTTTGTTTCATGAAAATCAAATCAGGAATGGAGTAAACGTTAGTTTTCTCTTTAAACTCATTTTTTATCATGACTTCATAATCAAACTTGTTTTTCAAATACAAGTAAACACTTTTGATTGTATCCTTATAAACATCAAACTTTTCAAATAAGTTTGTATTGAAATTATAGGTTCCATTCAAATACCATTGAATGCTTTTATTTACAAAAAGAGCTATAGGATTTCGTTTCATTTCTTTTTTAATCAATGAATAAAGTTCTTTTGTTTCTTCGAAAGGCAATTCTTCGGGAAGGGTCACTAGAATTGTTCCTACTTTTTCCTGATCTTGAAGCATTTTAGCTACTCGTGTTGTTTCATAAATGAGAGGACCTTGAAACTGAAAGTTAGAAATCGTTGAGATTACTCCGAAAAGAGCACCACCATGCCCTGTAGCAGGAGTATCCACTATGATCTTATCAAACTCATAACCACGTTCTTCTTTGGCTAGTTCCACTAACCAAAAGATCCTTCCTAAAAAGAACACCTCTTCTAAACCAGGAGTTGCTTGAAGTAGCTTCTTCACTTGCGGATTTTCGATGATGAATTTGTAAAATAACGTCATATTTAAATGATCTACAAAGTATTCTTTGAGTGTGATTTCAGGATCATAGTTCATTATGTATAAATTGGGATAGATTTCTTTATGTTTATGACCAACGGGTTCTTTTTGAAAGATTGGTGATATGAGATCCTTTAAACTCCATTGGATGATAAGAGTTTTCTTCCCTAATTCAGCGAAATACAATCCCAGAGCCGTAGAAATCGTAGTTCTTCCTACACCCCCTTTTCCTAATACAAAAAGGACTTTGTGGGTAAAAGGAAGCATCAGTATAAATCCACGGATTTGAAGCTTACTACTTCACCTAATCTTCTGCGGCTAATTTTTTCTTTCGTTGTCAAACCTTCAAAGATAAACTCAATTCCCGAAGCCATGAGTTCATCGTTTTGATTCCAATTTTGATCACGCAGTAAGTCAAAAAGACTAGGTATTATTTTTAAAAATTTTTTATATTCACTTGATGGCATAGAATCAGAGATTTCAACAACTTCTGCCTCGTAGATTTGTTTTACAATGTTTTCAAGCTCCGTATGGTATTTTTTTTCTGGAAAGTACTCTTCAAAAACTTCTTTAATAGCAAGATCAATGAGTTTCATTATCACTTGAAATTCCGTTACAGCTTCATCTCGATAAGGGTCTAACTCAATCTTTCCTAAACTTGAACTAAAGATGTTTCCAAAATCCGTCATTCTTGCATATCCAATCGATTGATTTAAAAGTAGAGCTCGTCTCCTTGCTGATGCAACAATGGTTTCATAATTGGCAATGGATAATCTCGCTGAGACTCCTGATTTTTGATTGATTAGTGGATGCCTTCTTGCTTGGATTGTAATTTCTTCTATGATTTCTTCTATAAACTTTGGAACAATCACATCAGGTTTTATGTTTGGGATTTGGATTTCTTGTTTAGTGATTTGCAGTCCGATTTCTCTTGATTTGGGATAATGGGTTCGAATTTCTGCACCAATACGATCCTTCAATTGGGTGATGATTTTCCCTGATCTTGTGTATTCCGAAGGGTTAGCAGTAAAACAAATACAAACATCCAGCGGAAGTCGGATAGGAAGCCCTCGAATTTGTATGTCTTCTTCTTCCAAGATATTAAACATAGCAACTTGTACTAAGTAGTCTAAATCAGGTAATTCATTGATGGCAAAAATCCCATGATTCATTCTCGGAAGGAGTCCATAATGCAGAGCTTCTTCTGTTCCCATGGATGTTCCATGAATAATCTTGGCAGGATCAATATCTCCGATGATATCGGAGATTCTGCTTCCTGGAGCTATTTTTTCTCCGTATCTTTCACTTCTATGAAGCCATCGAATGGGAGTGTTTTCTTTTTTTTCTTCTATCAACTTTTTTGCCATTTTTGTGATGGGACGATAGGGACTTTCGGGAATAGGAGTTCCCTCTATGATGGGAAAATAAGGGTCTAATAGTTCCACCAAAGAGCGCATGATTTTTGTTTTTGCTTGTCCTTTCTCACCTAAAAGAACAATGTTATGTCCTGCTAAGATTGCGTGATATAGTTGTGGAAGCACAGTATCATCATATCCGTGAATTTGTGGAAAGATGGGCTGTTTTTTAGCTAATTTTTCTGCTAAATTCTGAGCCATTTCTTCTTTAATACTTCGATAGCGATATCCACTTTCTTTTAACTCACCAAAAGTTTTTATATTAGGAATGTCGTTGGGGAAATTCATCTTATGTTCATAAAAAAGCTATATATAAAAAAGATACAACTCATTTATTAAAAATTTCTGAATATAGAGATTTCTTTCTTAAGAAGAACAAGATTTCTTCTACACCTTCTTCGATTTCTCTATCTTTCATGTCCAGAACAAAATTAGCATATTTTTTATACACAGGAAGACGTCTAAGAAGAAGGGTCTCGTAATCTTCGTCTTGGCTTAAACTAGGGCGTTGAGCATTATTAATATTTTTTTGCAATAACCAATCGAGATCTCGCTGAATATAGATGACAAAAGAATTTTGTTTTAAAAGTTCAATTTTTCTTTGGCTTTCTATCTCTTTTTGAGTGTATGGATCGACATCAAATAAGATTCCACCGCCGCAATCAATAATGATCCGATCCATAGTATAAAGTTTCTTTAAGATTTCATATTCTCGATTACGAAAGGAAAACCAGCCTTCTTGTTCTACAATTTCTTTGATGGTTTTTCCACCTGCTTCATACGAAATCAAAATATCAGTACTAAATGCCACCCATTCAATTTTTTTTGAAAGTTTTCGTGATAGTTTTGATTTTCCCGCACCTCTTGGACCAATCAGGGCTATTTTCATAGTTCTATTAAATCCTTTATGTTTCCCATAAGCTCGGGTATGGATTCATAATATTCTTGTATCAATGAGTTGTTGAAA
This sequence comes from Leptospiraceae bacterium, assembly GCA_025059995.1. Lineage (NCBI taxonomy): Bacteria > Pseudomonadati > Spirochaetota > Leptospiria > Leptospirales > Leptospiraceae > Leptospiraceae bacterium. The sequence continues at coordinate 116,268 of JANXCF010000003.1, read as the reverse complement.
TGGATTTGTTTTAAAGCAAAAGGACTTAGGGTTTCATTCATTCCCATGACATCAACCCCTATTCCCGCAGAGATTACCAACCAATTCGAAACATGTATCAGAGAGGTTAATGTTGGATTTTTCGTGGATTTTTCTGGCTCATAAAGATGTAAAACAGAATCAACCAATTCTTCAGGAAAGTTCCAGTTTTTTAAAAGAAAAGCTCCAATTTCGGGGTGTGTAAAACCGATATACTTTTTTTCTAATTCTAAGAAACTAACATTTGGATGTTTTTGATATTCCTGCTGTATTAATAAAATGGCTTTTTTGAATGTGCTTGCAAGAACAATCTTACCACAATCATGCATAAGTCCAGCCGTAAAAGCAACATCTTTAGGTACATTGGGAATTTTTTGTTTTTCTACTATGTTCATGGATAGATACCCCACCATAAGTGAATGTTCCCACATATCACGACTTTCTAATTTATAACCTTCTATGGGTTGTTTCAGAATTCCACGTGCTGCAGCTACCATTACGATTTCTTTCAATACTTTTAATCCCAAAACTTTAATGGCTTCTTCAATGGAACGGATTTCTTTTGTTGGATGGTAATAAGCCGAGTTTGATAAGCGAATTACATCTGCGGTAAGTCCTGGATCTTTGACAAGTTCTTTTGATATAGCTTTAAACTCAACATCGGGATCACGTAGTAATTTAAGAACTTTATGAACGACTTCGGGAAAGGAAGGTAATCTCTCTATGTTATTTAGTGTTTGTTGGACCTCTTGTTTGAAGGAAATCGTCATAAATTCTCCTATACTTTGTATATATATTTTTCAATCGTTCCACTACGTAAAAGTATCCTTCCATCATCTAAAAACAGAGTAATGGTTCTCCCATTATGTCCACCAACATCTTCAAAAACAATTGGAATTTGGTGGCTTTCTAAAACCTCACGAGAAACTTTTACGTTCTTCTCACCTATGTTTTGGAAAATATTAGAAACACTGTTTTGAAACATACTTGCCCCACCAAATATCCTTGCTGTGAGGTTTTTTTTCGAAGTTCCTAATTTTTCTAAATCTTTTATCAGTTCTTCGATGGCAGTTCTTGCATATTTTCCTCGATTGATGATCTTCCCAGTTGGAGGTTCATCTAATAAGGCATGGCTAATCCCTCCAATTTTTTTTGTCTTATCATAAAGAACGATCCCGACGCAAGAACCTAAAGTAGTTCTTAGTTTTGCTGGACTTTTCGCTACCTTCCATTCAGATACTCCAACATGAATCGTTGTTTCTTCTAAGACATTCATAAATAGACCTGTTTTTTTAAAGTAAGAAATCATGCGTTTTGTAAGTAAACAAGTATTTTTTTTATATTATTGGAGTTATACTTAAAAATCACAAATCAACTTTTCAGATTTTTGTTCAAACATTTTTTGGTTGTTCATGGAAACCTCTAAGCTGATAACGTATATTTTGTTTATCCCAGGCTTTTTTGTATTGATTAAAGGTGCGAGTTTATTAGTAGATGGAGCTTCCTCATTAGCAAGAAAATTTCGTATTTCAGATTTGGTCATAGGGTTAACCATCGTATCAATGGGAACTTCCTCACCAGAATTAGCCGTTAACATACTTTCTTCGATACGCGGTCAAGACGATATTGCCATTTCCAACGTGTTAGGTAGCAATATTGCTAACATTTTGTTAATTTTAGGAATCAGTGCCATCATCAAAGAACTCACCGTTCGTGAAAGCACCGTATGGAAAGAAATCCCCTTTAGTTTACTTGGATCGTTAGTTGTAATGGTAATGGCAAATGATGTTTTTTTTGACTCCACTCAAAGAAACCAACTTTCTCATAACGACGGTATCATTATCTTATTCTTCTTTACGATTTTTCTTTACTATATTTTTTCTATCGCCAAGAAAGGAGAAATCTTCGAAGAAGAGGTCCCCAAAAAAGAACTCAGTTTATGGATGTCAATTATATATGTTGTGGTTGGATTAGTGATGTTAGTTTTAGGTGGTGATTGGGTGGTCAATGGAGCTGTAGAGATTGCGAAGTTCGTCGGTTTAAGTGAGGCATTCATCGGTTTGACCATTGTGGCTGTTGGAACCTCGCTTCCTGAGTTGGCTGCAACAGGAGTTGCTGCTTACAAAGGAAATTCCGACATAGCCGTTGGAAATGTAGTAGGATCGAATATTTTTAATGTGTTTTTTATTTTAGGCGTTAGTGCCACATTGTCCCCCTTAAGGTTTACTGAAGAAAACAATATTGATGTTTTGGTTTCTGTATTATCAAGTTTGATTTTGTTTTTTCTGTTGTTTTTAGGTAAGCGACACACAATCCAAAGGATACAAGGCATTGTGCTTTTGTCGTTTTATATAGCGTATATTGGATTTCGTGCATATATTGGTATTCGATAAAGAATTGACTCTTGAATAGATTTTTCATTATTGGTTTTTTTTTAAAAAAAAAGAAACAAATTAAATAAAATTTAATTCAACAAGGAGCTGATATGCATAACGGTATAGAACCCGCATTTTGGTCAGTCATACCCTTTGTGTTGATATTGCTTGCGATTGCGATATTACCTTTAGTTGCAGAACACTGGTGGCATAGCAACTTGAATAAACTGATTGTTTCAATGGTTTTGGGGATACCTGTGGCTATATATCTGATTTCGATTGGAAGGTTAGGGGATTTAAAACACCAAATCATTCTTGATTACATTCCTTTTGTTTCGTTATTGGGGGCGTTGTTTTACATAAGTGGTGGGATTTTAGTTCGTGGGGACATTAAAGCCACTCCAATGAACAATACCATAATTTTATTCGTTGGTTCCGTAGTTGCTTCTTTCATTGGAACAACTGGAGCTTCTATGGTTTTGATACGTCCTTTGTTGAAATCCAACTCTGAAAGAAAACACGTTGTGCATACTGTGATTTTCTTCATCTTTCTTGTTTCAAATATTGGTGGACTTTTGACGCCTTTGGGTGATCCCCCTTTGTTTTTGGGATATTTACGAGGAGTTCCGTTTACTTGGACGTTTCGACTTTTCCCTGAATGGTTGTTTACTGTAGGTACTTTATTAGTCATTTACTATATCTGGGATAGCATCATGTATAAAAAAGAAACCAAAGAAGATCTCAGAGCTGATGATACACAAGTTGAGCCCATCACGATTAAAGGATATATTAACTTTCTTTGGTTGCTCGGTGTGATTCTTGTTGTTGCATTCGTCAATGAAAACTATGAACCCTTCAAATCCCTCATTCATGAAAACGAATACTATAAACTCATCCAAGTTCCTTTGTTTTTGATCTTAATTTTACTTTCAAAACTCACAACACCCGTAGAATATCGAAAAGAAAATGACTTCAACTTTTATCCTATTATCGAGGTTGCAGCATTATTTATTGGTATCTTCATTACGATGGTTCCGGCTTTGATACTCCTTCGAATTCATGGAGGAGAATTAGGACTTGATACCCCAATTGAGTATTTCTATGCAACAGGACTTTTTTCAAGCTTTTTGGATAATGCTCCAACGTATTTGGTGTTTTTCACTACGGCACAAGGAGCTCTAACTGTGCAAGAGTTCATACAAAATCATCCTATGCTTTTAGTGGGAGTGTCTTTAGGAGCTGTATTTATGGGTGCGAATACCTACATCGGAAATGCACCGAACTTTATGGTTCGTTCAATTGCCGAACAAGCAGGAATAAAAATGCCTAGCTTTGGTGGATATATGATCTATTCAATCTTGATTTTACAACCGGTATTTTTACTTATGGCATTGATTTTTCTTTTGTAGTTTAACTCTGGTTAATGAAAGTTTTCAACATCTGGATGGCATTCCAGCCATCCACTCCAACATCATAACTGAATTTTGTCACATAAAGATTAACATGATTTTTGATGGCATCCTCATCCATAGTTTGGGCATGCTTTTTCATGAAATCTAAAACCTCAAAATAATGGTTTTGTGAGTAAAGTAAACTTTCGCGAATCTTATCTTCAATAAATTCTTTATAAGCATGATATTCTTGATGTAATACAATACAACCCAAAGGGATGGGAAGATTTTTTTCCTTGTACCACCACTCGCCTAAATCCAAAACAAGATTTAGTGAATGCTTCTTATACGTGAAGCGTTCCTCGTGGATAAGGATTCCATAAGCCCTTTCTTGATTGTTCACGAGCAAAGGAAGGATTTGATCATAGCGAACGTAGTGAATGCTTAGTTTTTCAAAAGGGATTTTGTTTTCCTTAGAGAATTGGTGAAATAAAAAGTTTGCTGTTGTGTGTCTTCCGGGGATATAAATTTTGGATGTGTAAAGATCTTCCCATGTTTCGGCATGATTGAGAAAATTCGAAATCAGAATAGGACCACAATCATACCCCATAGCTCCACCAGCTGAAAGAATTATGTAATCCTGGAGTTTTACGGCAGTGGCACAAGAAACTTTAATCAAGGGCAGAGCTTTTTGGAAAGCTAATTCATTCAGAACCTCAATGTCATGAAATTGCCCCTCGATGAAGGGATTTTTCAAGAACTGATAAAAAATGAACGTATCATTCGGACAAGGTGTCAAACCAAAAGAAAGTTTTTTTTCTAACATAGTTAGGATTTCACAACAAAAGAAATCAACAAAAACAAAATCCCAATGGCTATCAAAATCCAACTAATTTCACTAAGATTTTTGTATTTTGCTCTATCCAGCTCAATCTCGCTAAAAATTTGAGGAATCAAAAATATCTTTGGATTCTCAAAAAGATCTTTAATTACGATGGCTTCTATTTGATCTCCTTCTTTGTAGCGGTAATACAAAGACGAAGATACTTTTTTGTTTTGAAATTGCTTTTTCCCTTGAAACCAAAAACTTAAAGTAAAATAATAATGTTCGTATCCAAAGAAAGATTTGTTTTGTATGGTTTCAATTTTTGCAAAAACACGATTTGAAGTATTCATAGATCGATGAATCAAGAATTCGTAGTTTTTTTTGTGTAAAAAAAGTTCAAACTCCAATAACGTCAAAAAAGTTCCGAAAACAAAAACCAGCATGAGACCATTCAAAAGAAAATATTTTTTGTGTAGAAAGTTCACAGAACGATTTCTAACCCTTCAATGGCAAGGTAAATATTCGGCTTTGAGGCATTCAATTTCTCTCGATGTTCAATCGCGTGCTTGTAGTTTTCGTAGATCATACTATCTTTATACGTAGGTTCGTGGTGGGTTAAAAACAGATTTTTCACTTTCCATTGGGTAGCACAGTTCACTGCCATAGTATTGCTTGTGTGTCCCCAATCAATTTTCATGAAAGATTCATCCAGAGTATATTGGGCGTCTAATACCAAAACATCTGCACCTCCAAAATATTCCAAAAATTCTGATCTTTCGATAAAGTCCTCTCCTGTAAATTCCACATCTGTTGCAAAGATAAAAGTTTTTCCGGTGACTTTATTTATAAACTTATAGGAAAAGCAACCCCCAGGATGTTTTAAAGGGAATGTGGTGATTTCTATTTCTTTTTCTAATGTAAAAATGCTTTTGGGTGGTATGTAATGATAAAATTTTTTACTAGCTGTTTTTGTAATTGGAGCTGGAAAAAATCTTTGTTCTGTCTGGTATTCCAATCGTTCTTGGATATCCGGAAAAGGTGAGTAAAAGTGTAAAGTATAATCTGGTAAATACAATGGCTTGAAAAATGGCAGACCTTGTATGTGATCCCAATGTGTATGAGTCAAAAAAATGTGGAGTTCTTTGGGTATAGTTTGTGATAGCCGGTTTGAATCATGAGATCGAGACGTCTCTTTTTGCATGGTTATGATTTCTTCCCCTAATACTCGAAGACCAGTGCCTGCATCGATGATATAAAACTTTTCTTTTGTTTGAACACGCACACACGTAGTATTTCCTCCAATTACATAAGAAAGATTGAGTGGGAGTCCTTTTATGAACGCATCGATTTGATCTTCTTTTATGGATTGTCGGATGGCTCGTTTTAGGATTTCTTTTATTTTCATTCGGTATTCTTTCGTAGAGAGAGGGGTGGGGATCGAACCTCGAACACCATACAGCTTCACTTTCATTCATTCTTTGTATTTTTTTCTATCTTTTTTATGTCAATGTTTTTTCCGAAAATTATGAAATTGAGTTTGATGTGAAGTAATGAATAAGTTTTTGTATTTTATGATCGAAAGTGATTTTCTTGTGCATCTTTATAATTATTAGGCTTTTTTTAAAATGATTCTATTTTTATATCGAAAACCCAAATTTTGAAAAATCTTTGAAACGTCGAAAACAAGAAACTCACTTCATCAACGAACAAGTCTTCAAATTTGATTTCATGTAAGACTCGAAAAAGACTTGGTTCTGCAACGGATAGAATATCTTTCAATTCAGATAAATTTTATACTCTTTGGGTACCTTGCCTTTTCAGTAAACATCCTCAAAAGAACCATCACTTTGCATTCTATGTATTCTTCAGGGGAGTTTTTATTTTGATGTTTGTAAGAAACTGTTTTGGTTTTACCATTGTTGAAAAATAAACTCACGTAGCCATCAATTTTTCTCATGGCGTCTGTATGCTCAGTTCCCTTTGGATCCACAAACAACAAGTAATAATGCTCACCTTTTACTAACCAAAAGATAAAATCAGGAATGAATTTCGCTATATTATTGCTTTTAGAATCAAAGTAGGGTAGGTAGATTTCAAACTTTCATCAATCTTGGAAAAAAACACCAATCAAACTGCTGAAAAAATGCATCTTTTCGTTTAGATGTTTTTCTAAAGAAAGGATAAATTCAAATTCGCCTCTTGTTTTTATGATATGTTTTAGATATTTGACTTTTTCTTTTTCAAAGGAAACAGCAACAGGAAGCTAATGAACACTAGCTCCTTCCATTTTTTACTAAGTCTTTGTAATAATCTTTCCAGCTCCGTTCCATATGATTATCCTATTAGACTTATATTCGACACAGCAATTTTGAAAGGTCTGCAAAAACTGTTCTCTTTCGTCATATTGTTTTCGTAAACTTATTTTTCAATCAGTCAAGTTTTTAATTATGATTTTTTGATAATATCAAGTGTTGCTTATTTTCTTTTAGTCGGAAGCTTGAGTGATTATCGAAATTTCACAATCTCAAATTCAAACTGGGTAATTGAATTTTTTCGAAAAAGTTTCGATAAACTTATAAAAATATTTACACAATACATTATCAAAAAATTATGGTCAATATTTTTTTTGTTTCGATGAGAAATCGAATGGAGTCGGGCTATGGCGAAAAGAGGTTCTGATAAAATGACAGTTGTTGATACTTTACAAGCGGCATATGCAAAACAGGACCTTTCAGAAGAAAGAAAAAATTTTTTAAAAGCATTCTTTGATGAAAAAAAGGATTTAACCAAAATCACCAAAGATGAAGTAGAAAACTTTTTCTCAATATTAAGAGAAATCACAGACAAAGTGGCATTAATTAACAGCACGTTTCCTTCTGACTTGGAACTGTCATTTACTCGTTTAGAGGAATTCTGGAGGGGTTTATCTCGATTAGACCTAAGTCAACTAAATGGGGAAATTCGTTTTTTGTTTTTGAGTCATCTTGCATTCCATCGTGAAAGCATAGCCGATATTATTTCAGAAGCCAGAGCCCTTTTGATAGAAGAACGTCGTGGTTTCTTAAAACGATTAGTGCAATATCACAAAGAATTCAATAACTGGTTCAAGCAAATCGAAAAGTAAAGAAAAACACATATTGACAAATCTAAAAAAAATTAAATATTGTTTTAAATGAAGAATAAAAAGTTAACCTCTCTTTTTTTTTTGTTTCTTTTTGGTTGTGCCAATTTGCAAGAAACGGAAATTCCAAGGGAAGTCTCACGATTTATTTCCATCCAAGATGAACAAAAAATTCAAAAACGAGTAATCAACTTAGATCAGAAAGAAAGTATTAAAAAATCTTTTCCATCGAAATTTATTATTGGCATTAAGAGTATGAAATACTCAGAAAATATCGACCCACAAAGTCGTGAAGCCATAAATACATTTTTAGATTATATTTTTCGTGCCATAGAAAAGCAATATCCAAACATTGTATTTCAAACAACAGAACAAGATGCTACTCATCATCTTCGGATTTTCGTGAAAGAAAAGAATCAAGAACAAGACAACGACAATTTTTTTTTCGAAATCCGATTTTTGATCCAAAACGAAAAGAAACGCTATGATTTCTCAGGATTGATGGTTAAAATCCAAAAAGAAGTATCAAAAAACCATGTTTTAGTAGATCCGAAGCGAAGTAAAATTCTATTTCCCATAAGTTTTCGTATGTTTACGAGTGATGAACAAAATGTTCAGGAATTTTTAAATAAATTTAAAGATTTCGGTTTAGGAAAAATATCGATTTACAGTTCTTATAAAAACGAGGCATGGATTTATCAGCAGGAGCACTTAATTTATCGTGGCATTACCCCAATCGAACTAGAACTACCCCAAGGCGAATATGAATTGATGTACTATGAACACAAAAACATTCCACAAAAAATCCCTTTCATTGTCGAAGAAGATCAGCATCATCGCATTTTGTTGCGAACTGATGATATGTTGGCATCAAATGTTTTGAATTTGTCATCGAATGATACGAGGTTTCAAATTTTCGTCAATGGTGAATCTTATGGTAGTTCTGTTTATCTTTCTGAAATTCCAGTGGGAAATTATGTATTGCGTTTTACTCTCGAAGACAAAAACAAAGTATATGATTTAGAAAGAGAAATCTATCTTTCACGAAATAGCCGTTATTATCTTTTTTACCCGAAGGATTACTATGTAGAGTTTCGTCCAAATGCTTTTAGGGAAGAGGATTCTTTTCTTTGGTTTGAAGAATCAAATCAAAAGCAAGAAAAAATAAAGTCAGTTATAAGCAAACATGGGCTGTTGATAGCTCCCCAAAAGAAAATATTTTCTTCTCATTTCATTTGTGATGATCTTGCTTTAGAAATGATTTTGGATGGTGAGGAATTTCAAATAATTTTGTATTTTGAAAAATTCCAAGTTCTTGTCCATAAGTCTCATAATTATTTACTTGTATATGATGGAAATGAACTGCTTAATCTTAAGCATATTTATAACTATCAGATTACCTACCCAAAGGAAGGTTTTTATCTTTATTTTGACTACGACACGAAAAGTCAGGAACTTTCTATTTTTGTTAATACTAAAACTCTCTACGAGAAAAAGATTCTTTCTAAATATGTAATGGTAGGTTTAGAAAACCAGTCAAACTCTGAGTTGGTTATCAAAAAGCTTTCTATTTCCAATCAAAAGTCTATGAATTTACTGAGTCGATGGTTTTACTTTACTTCTAAACGATGGGATTTTAATCAAAAACGCCAATGGGATATTCAACCTAAGCCATAGGAGGTTATAGTGAAGTATATATTTTTTTTTATCATTGCTTCAACTCTTCTTTTCTCGTGTCAAGCACCACCTAAAAAAGAAGTTACTCAACTTGTAAATGAACAAGAAAAAAAGCTAATAGAAGCAAAAAGACTTTTGAACCAAGCTAATTTGGAATATCAAAACCAAAATTATCTAAAAGCCATACAATTATCTCAAGAGTCCCTAAAAATCCATACAACATTTGATGGCTACTACTTAATGGGAATTTCGTATTATCGATTGAATGAATTAGAATCTGCTTTAGATTCATTAAAAAAAGCAGAAGTTTTAAATCCCAATCATGAACAACTCCTTCTGACGTTGGGTCTGGTTTTTTCCTCGTTGAATGATGTATCTTCTGCAATTGAACGTTTTGAAAGATTAGTAAAACTCTATCCCAAAGAAGATGTTTATGTTTATCGATTAGGATTACTTTACAAAGAAACGGGAAATTATGAAAAGGCAATTCCATTATTAGAGGAGCTCAATAGAGAAGATTTTGTTTATAGAAAAAATGTATTGTTATTGCTTGCGGATATTTACTACGAGAAAAAGGATTTTCAAAATTCTTCAAAATTTTATCAACAATTAGAAGCTATTGAACCTAAATCAGAATATTATCAAAGGGGGAAAGCTCAGTTAGAACTCTCTCAGTTGTTAGAAGAAGGGAATCGTGCTTTCCTTCAAAAACAATGGAGTGTAGCTGAACGTAATTATAAGCAGATCATCGAGAAATTTCCAAAAGAAACGATTGGTTATACGCAGCTAGGTATTTTATATTATGAACAAAAAAGATATCCTGACTCAGTTGCACAATTCCAAAGGGCATTGGAAATCCAGAAAAATCCAGAAGGATATTCTCTTTTATGTAAAACATTTTTAGAAATGTATCAGTTGATACAAACCAAAAGTTGTTTGGAAGAAGGGCTATCTCGATTTCCCAATGATATTAATTTACAAATCTTATTAGGACTTTACTATGAGAAACGCGGGGAGTATCGAAAAGCCATTTCTCAATTCATCAAGTTATTACAAAAAGATCCTCATTCAAAAGAACTCCACAAAAAACTTTATCTTTTATACTTAGAGAACAAGGATTTTCCCAAAGCAAAATACCATTTAGAACAATTTCTAAAACATTCCAACCTTACAGCTGAAGAAAAAAAAGAGGAGAAAAAGTTTTTAGCCTTACAACAAATCCAAAATGCTTATGAGTTCTTAAAAAAGAATGATTTCAAGAAAGCTAAAAGTTCCCTTGATTTAGCACATAAGACTTTCCCTTTTTATGGAGTGTCATTAGCTTATGGGGATTATTACTTTCAGTTGAATGATAATAAATTAGCAGAAAAATATTATCTTCAAGCCCTTGAAGAAGAAAAAACTTCTTTAGCGGTTCATCGTGCCCTTTCGGATTATTATCGAAAAACCAATCAACAAAAATACCAACAATTCAAAGAAACTATCAAAAAAATTGCCTCGAATCAAACGGAATTTGCTTCATTATACAATGAACTTTTGATTAAAGAAAAACAATACGATCAAGCCATTCAATGGAATATGGCATTAAAAAAACAAAACCCTCAAAATCAAATCCCAAACTTGAACCTAGCTTTAGTATACTACCACATGGCTTATGAAGAAAATCAAAGAAAAAATTTTGAGAAAGCATTAGAATATATCCAAAAGTCTATGGAACTCGATCCAGAAAATCCTCTTTATACTACAAGCAAAAAAATCATCCAAGAAAATCAAAAATACAAAAACCTAGTTCCCATACTACAAAAAGCTGAGGAACTTTATACAAAAGAAGAATACACAAAGGCAAAAGAACTCTATCAGCAAGTGTATCAAAAATGGAAAAAGCCCATGATTTTAGTTCGTTTGGCGGAGATTGAATTTCAAACAGGTAATGAGGTTCAAGGTTTCAAACTATTGACTGAAGCTCAAAAAAACCAACCAGATGAAGTTGAAATCCAAGAAGCTCTCTATACAAGATTGATTGAACTAAAGCGTTTCGATGAGGCAGAAAAGGGATTTCGTGAAATCATCAAAAAATACGAAGATGCTTATTTTTCTTATTACAAATTAGGGATTATCAAGCTTCACCAAAAAAAATATTCAGAAGCTTTGGTTTTTTTTGAAGACTCGTTACTCTATAAGCCTGACTTTTTTCCTGCAAAAGTAGCAAAAGGGGTAGCTTTGTATCATTCTCTTGGAGATGTTGCTGCTAAGAAATATTTTGAAGATATCTCACGTGAAGATTCGTATGAAGTGGTCATGGCGAAATTAAATTCTGCATTGATTTCTTTGAATCAAAATGAATATGATATTTCCAAAAAAGAACTACAATCTATAATAAAGTATTATCCTAAATTTAGTGAAGCATACTATTACCTTTCGTATTTAGAATACAAACAGCAAAATTATATCGAAGCCGAGAGACTTTTAAAAAAAGCAATAGAACTCAAAAAAAGAGATATTTATTACTGGGGACTTTTGAGGATTTATGAAGCTACAAAAAAAACAAAAGAAGTCCAAAGCTTAAGCTTACAGTTTTTAAGAGATTATCCTGATTCCGAGTTTTATGAAAGAGTGAAGAAACTCTACGAAAATTCAACGCAAAACCAGGTACCGTATGAGGTTTTTTATTCGAAAGAAATGCCAGAGATGAAATTACTTTCGACGAATGAAGGTCTCTTTTTTTATACTGAAAGAACCATCGCTTATATTCAACGTCACTCAGAAAAAATAATTTATAAACTTACTTTTAATGAAAATATCAAAGAAGTTGCCATAGATTATTATCTTTGGGTGGTGAGTGATAGAAGCATAGTTGCTTTAGAAATTCCAACTGGCAAAGAAGTAAAAAAATGGGAATTTTCATATAAAGTGTGCAAGGTTATAAAATATCAGCCTTTGATGATAGTTCTATCAAATAAAGACTGCGATAAGGAATTTTATATTTTTTACAAAGACAATTACTATACTGTTGATGCTGAACCGATGTTATACCATAAAGGTCATTTAATACTAAAAAAAGAAAATCAAGTTTATAAACAACTCGTAGAAAATAAAGACAAAAACAAGATTTTCGAAAAAGAAAAGGAATTACTATATGAAACATCCAATGGGGAAATGTTTTTGAATACGTTTAGATTTCATGATTATTTCTTAATAGAAACGAATAAATCGATATATTTATTAAGAGATTTTTCCATCGACGAAAAAATTCCAAAGTTAGAAAATCGTGAATATTTATTTTTTGATAACACAATTGTTTCGATTCTCAAAGATACAGAACAGGTTGAGATTTATCATTTTGAAAGGAAGGCTATTTGGAGTGGTAAACTACCTAAATTCAAAGTTAATAGTCTTTTCTATAGAAACGATAATCTTTATTTCATAGATAATACAAATCAATTACAAATTTGGAAAATCCAATGGGAAAATCAGTCTGTTGAAAAGAAGGTTTTTCCAGAAACAAAAGGCTTCAGAAGAGGACTTCTTTTATTTTATGATTGATTTATTATTGTTTCCTCAAAATCGATAAGAATATAACAAGGAGCAGTTATGGAAAATAAAGAAAAAGCTATTCGGTGGCGTTATTATATTGATAAGAAATTTCAGAATGATTTCATGATTCGATTTGCTGTATTGATTGTGCTTGTTTTATTGGGTACATTAATCGTTCTTTGGCTATTAAGGGAAAATCCTTTCATTTTGTTAACGAGAGAAGGTGGTTTACTCTTTAGTATGGATATACAAAACTCGATTCAATGTGTTCAAGAGAATGGGGAAATTATTCAAATTCCCAAACCAGGAAAACCTTATAATGCCTTTCAACTCTATTGGAAACCAATCTTGTTTACAAGCGTTTTGAATTTGTTGATCATTGTAATTTTTAGTTTATTTTATTCTCATAGTATGGCAGGACCAATCTTCAATATCAAACGAACATTGAGAGAAATGATAGAAACAGGAACGGTAAAAGAAATCCGAATCCGAAAAACCGATCAATTTCATGACCTAGTAGAAGTCATAAATGAATACATACGATATGTTAATACCAAAGAGAGGAAGTAATTATGAAAAAGCTTTATTTTGTTTTTTTGATTTTTTTTATGGCTCCTTTGTTTGGTCAAGAGACTATACCCATTTTCAATCGCATTCCGCCAAATGAAAAAGGGATAGAAGAAATCAACAAACTACTTTCAGACCCGGGAATACGTATCGAAGATAAGCAAGCAGCAGTGGATCGTTTGGCGGTGATAGTTCAGCAGATTTATGCACAAAATCCCAACTTTCCCCCTGAGAAAATGTATAACCCCTTGATTGGTGCTTTGACTCCCAATCCGAATGAACCACATCACCATGTTTTGAGGATTAATATTTGTCGTGCCTTAGGGGTATTTGCTATTTATGAAAAAGGTACTGAAAACGTGATTCCTGTTTTGGGAAGAAGACTGAAAGACGTAAATGAACATGAAGATGTTCGAATCGAAGCTGCAAGGAGCTTAGGAAGATTTTGGAAAAATACAAGTATGGCTTCAATTGAGTTAGTTGATGCTTTGAATATTGAGCTCCAAAGAGGACCGCAAGCTGATAATATTCGTCTGGTATCTGCTGTGATACAATCCCTAGGAGCCTTAGGTGATAAACGTTCTTTTGTTCCTCTTATGAAGGTAATACAGTCTTCTTTCCCAACAGGTATAAAAAAAGACGCTCAGGCTTCTCTTGAAAGCATCAAGTGGGATTAGACTTGAAATCCATGATGAATATGAAAGTGTTTCATTTCATCGATATGTATTCCTACTAATCCAGTGTTTAAAGAATAATGTGGAATTAACTTTTCCCATTCTTGGGGTAGATAAGGTCTTTCATAAATGGCTTCAAAAATGGAAGTAATAAATTGATATCCAATTTTCTTGATGTTTTCAGTGAAAGTGTAAAAATTTCCTGTTATGGTTTCGTTAGTAACAGGATGGGGAGCTGGATCAAAATTTTCGTAATCAAAGTGATTACAAAAATCGAAATCATAATAAAACAAAACGAATGTGGAATGTTTATATAGTTCCTTCTGAATGCCAAATAGCAACTTAGGAATAAAGTTCTTTTGAAATAGTTTTATTAATGAAATATGCATTTTATAACAATAATGAGTAAATTTTACAACTAGGTATTCAGAAAAAATGTTATCAAGAAAAGATTGTTTGATTGCTTTACCAAAATGATCTAGGATGACACTATCTTTCTTGGGAATCGTAAGTTTTTGGTGTAGGGAAAATTCTTTTATGGATTGTTTATAAATTTTCTTTAAGATAAATAAATCCATGCAGGTCTCGAATAAACGATGATTTCTCTGAGCAAAATTTTGAATTTTTGAGTCATTATGAAAATAGTGCCCTGTAATGGAGTAAATATAAGGATGAAAAACAATATCGGCGGCTACGTGAGTTAAATATCCTGCCACAAAACACAAAATTTTGTTTTTTAATTCATAGGGGTAGTTTTTTAAATCATCCAGTAAATGGTGGATAGGCTGCAAATTGTTTGAGGAATCATGTATTTTTTTCCCTATATCCATTTTGGCAAGCTTTTGGTAACTTTTATTCAGTGGCAGATAGTAGTAATAAATGTCGGGTGCAACAGAGCCATAAAAATATAATTCTTTATGTTTTGAAATGGTTTCTTGAATTTCTTCAGGTAGAATATCAAGTATCTGTTGTGCAAAGTAAATGTGACTAATTTCTTTTGGCATTAGTTAGAAATTAATAATTCATTTGTTTTAAGAAAATAAATAATTGATTACAAATTTTGATTTTTATAGGGTTTTATGACTTTCAGTTTTTCTTTACTTAAAAAGAATTTTGCCTTTGAACCAGGGGGAAAAGAGAAACTACACTCCGGATGAGAATCTACCACAATCACCCCATCCATTTCGGATATGATTTCTAATACATCATCTTTATGTAAAGTGCAATAGAGATATTTGAATTTATGGGTTCGATTGAAGCCTGGCTCTCGTGCAATGATTTTAAAATACTCTGCGTTTTTTGGGAAAGTGGCATCTTCATAAAGTTGGATGGAGTGAGGCAGACAATTATAAAACCAACCGGTGGAACCGGCACCTGTTGATAAAAGCAATCCTGAACTTTTTTGTTCTTCATATTCTTTTTGGTTTATGCGTATTAAGTATCGACTCATGGCTTCGGCAAATTCGTTTCTGATGATGGTTTCTGAAATGCATTTGCCTGTTGAAATTTTACTTCCATCAGGGTATTCAATGATGCCCTCTATGAGGGTCCACTCTTCGATGAGGTATTGATTTTCGTAGAATTTTTTTTTCTTGTAATGTTCGATGAATTTATCAACATGAAAATACAACAAAGCACCAGTAGAAGTTTTTGGATCTGAGTTAATACCAATGATGGGTTGAGAAGCAAATCGAGCTGTATAAATAAAATGATTATCTCCACCAAAACTTATAAGAAAAGAAAAATTTTTAACAAAGGGTATAGAGAGTTCTTCACGATAAATGAAAGTAGCATCGTGATTAAATGTTTTCATGAGTTTTTCTTGTGATTTTTTTTGTCTTACATGGGATGAATAAACTCTTTGAAAAATTTGATTTTGCAATCGATAAATTCTTTTTAATTCCTTGACGGAACCGTACTTTAATAAATCTCTTTCCCATTTGGTTCGCTTAAGTGAAACCAAAAAAGTTTTACTCATCTTTATTTCTAATTTATTTGTAAGCAGTATATATCACTGAAGCTCCAAAAAAAACTCTTTTGTAAGTGACATTTTGAAAGCCAACGGACTCAAGTTCCCTTTTGATTACATCAGGTGGTGGAAATTCCAAAGCCGAAGCTGGCAAATATGCGTACATGTTTACTTTCTCTTTTTGTAAAAAGTATCCAATCAATGGGATGAGGTATTTCATGTAAAAATAAGCAATAGGACGTAAAAATTTAGGTTGAATGTCTCCCACTTCTAAAATACCGAACCTACCATTGTCTTTCAAAATTCTATAAACTTCTCGAAAAAACTGGACTCTGTCTTTGACATTACGAACGCCATATCCCACTGTGGCTACATCAAAAGAGTTTTCGAATTCTTTAGGTAGATTTAAAACATTACTATTAAGAATAGCGATTTTTCCGTTTAGATTTTGTTTTTGAATTTTCTGGTTTAATAACTTCAACATTTCTTCGCTAAAATCACAGGCAATGACTTTAAAGTCTCTTTGTATATTGGGAGATTTTGCCATGTAAATGGCTATATCTCCACTTCCACAACATAAGTCAATCGCTCGTTCTACATTTTCTAAAGATAGGCTTTTAATTAATTTTTTCTTCCAGTTTCTATGCAAACGAAAAGTAAAAAGATCATTGAACAAGTCATAATACCTTGCAATGTCGTTGAAATTTTCTTTGACAAATTTTTCTTTAACATCCTGTTTAGGGAGAACATCACGAAGATTTTTCAGTTTTATCATATATTACCTTAAATTATTTTTTAACTTTGTCATTGAGAAAAAAAATTGATTTTTTTATGTAAATAAAATTAAAATGCCATAAATGACAATTTCTATCTACTAATGAAGAATATGAAAGAAGAAGTTCATACAGAAACAGAAATCGAGGTTTTACCTTATCGAGAAGCGATAGATTATGTTCAATCCCTTGAGTCTCGTGGTGATTTTAAATATAAAGGCATCTATACTATTTTTAATGCTATCTTAGAAGCAACCAATAAGTTTCAAACACACAAAGTATTATTAGATTATTATCAACTCCAAAAAGACATTAATTTACCAAAAGATAAATTTGAAGAGTACATTAAAGAATTAATAGGGAAAGGTTCTCTCAAAGCAAATGTAGTAATTATGTTTCCTGCTGTAGATTTTATAGTGAGTGGTGGATATTTGACTTCTCATTTGATTTTATGTAGACCACTTCAAAATGATGGAATTTCCTACAAGAGGTATTTTGATTATTATAAAACCAAAAGTATTGATGCTATACAAAAATGGATACAGAGAAAGAATTCGAAGTGGCAAGGAGATCATCGAGACTTTATTTTGAAGAACCTCAATGAACACAATTACTACAATTCCCATGCTGGTGCTGTGATACAATACTACTTGCAAAATCCTTTAGATAAAACTCCCTTGGAAAAAGCTTTAACATATCGTGTATTTGTAAAACCTATCATACAAGATTTAATCAATGAGAAGTTAATTTCATATGTAAAAAAAGATAATTTCTTTACTTTGCAATTTCCTGATGAGGAAAGCCTTCGAGACCGCATGCAGCTTCTCTTGTCGAGATTATCGATGGAGTCGAGTCTATTCACTTTTACGGGGGATTATCAAATTCCTCAACTTGAGCAGTTTTTGAGTCAAATCCAGAATGCAGACGTTAAATCACGAAATTTACATCAAGAACTTTTGATTTTGATAGAAGAACTCATCAAGCTTTACAAAATAAAAGAAGAACAAGAGAAAAAACAAAAACTCCAAAAAGCCATCGAAGAACTCCAAAAAATTGAATTTGTGATTCCTACACAGAATCTTAAATCATTATCCCAAGTGGATTTTGTGACTTTCATTTCGCAACCTGATGTGCTTCATACTGAATTTCTTATAAACAATCGAGTATTGAATTTTGTACTACATAAAAAAAATGCCTTTCCTGCGATTGTTCATGCAAGAAAACAATTCTATGAAAAAAATGATGATACTGAAATACGTGTTTTAATGCAATTGGAAATTCACAGATATTTGCAAGGTGAACAATTGAAAATTTATCAGAGTGTTGAGGATGATGTATTATTTTCTCACCTCCCTTGGTTTGTTAAACTTATAAGGATGCTTTTTGGAAAAGAAAAGGTCAAACCAGAAGAAAAAGAAAAACTGAAAGAAAAGTTAAAACAAGAAGAAGTTCAAAGGCAAATCCAATCAAAACAAAAAGAAGCACAAATCAAAACAAAAGAAATCGCTAAGCAAAAAATCGCTCAAAAATCAATAGAAGAATTCGAAGAAGAAAAAACAGAAGAACTCGAAGAAGAACGAAAAAAAGTAGGGGAAGTCATCCAAAGAGATGAGAAAGCAGAAGAGCTATTAGAAAAGGTTCTTGATGTACTAGATGAAGCATGGAGTCGAAAAGAGCTACCTAATCGTTTAACATTAATCGAGCGCATCCCTGAGTTTCAAAAAAACGAAGATTTTTTAATTCAATTTTTGAAAAAATATGGCAAAGGAAAAATCTTTTCTTTTCGTATTCTTCCCCATAATCCAGAATCCCCAAAAATCAATCTTAATGATCCCAAATACCAATGGCCTGTTCTGATCTCAAAACGATACATTGCAAGGAATGGAAATCGATTGCTAAAAGAAGCCATGGAAGAGGTTGATGCTCAAAAAAAAGCTCTTATGCCCGATCAAGAAAAATTCGATGTGGCTACCTCAATAGAGGATTTTTTAGTTCGTGTTCTTTCTAAGAAGGTATAATGCAATAGACATATTCTGTTTCATAAAAAATATGACTATGTGAAAAAAATCATTTCGAACTGGGGAAACTACCCTACAATTGAAGCCGATATCTTCGAATTCCAACAAATCCATCATCTCATCAAATCAAAACAGAGCTTCACTCTTAGGGGTTTGGGAAGATCCTACGGAGATTCAAGTTTAGGAGAGAGGATTGTAGATACGACTAAGAATCGTTATTTTCTTCACTTTGATGAAGAAAAAGGATATTTAACATGTGAGGCGGGTATAAGTCTTGCAGAAATTCTGGAGGTTTTTGTCCCTAAGGGTTGGTTTTTGCCGGTAACTCCTGGGACTAAGTTTATCACAATTGGGGGTGCTATCAGTTCTGATGTTCATGGGAAAAACCATCATAAAGAAGGTTCTTTTTGTAAGCACGTAGTCTCAATGGAGGTTCTTCTTGCCAGTGGAAAACAAATAGAATGTTCACCAACAAAAAACGTAGAACTCTTTCAGTATATATGTGGAGGTATGGGACTTTTAGGAGCGATCAAAACTGCCACCATAAAACTGAAAAAAATTGAAACCGCCTACATCAAACAAATAACCTATAAAGCAAAAAACTTAGAAGAAATGTTAACTTTATTTCATCAGCATGAAGACTCACCTTATACAGTAGCTTGGATGGATTGTTTGGCAACAGGACGGAATTTGGGTAGAGGAATCCTTTTTACGGGGGATCATGCAAAATTAGAAGATCTACCACTCGAACTTAGAGATAAGCCATTGGAAATACCCAAAAGAAGAACGTTGACGATACCTTTTTATTTTCCTTCATTTGTGTTAAACCCACTCGTGGTGAAAATATTTAATTTTCTTTACTATCATACTTCGTTCCAGTTAGGGAAACCTCAAATAGTTGATTATGATCATTTTTTCTATCCTTTGGACTCTCTTTTGGAATGGAACAAAATCTACGGAAAAAGAGGTTTTGTTCAATATCAGTTTGTTCTACCCAAAGAAAATGGACTGGATGGAACGAAGCACATCATTGAAGAAATTGCAAAACGAAAAATGGGTTCTTTTTTAGTGGTATTTAAAGTTTTTGGTAATCCTAACAAAATCCCGCAAGAGGGATCAAAAAAAGTGATAGAATTTCCGTTTTCGTTTCCTAAAGAAGGTTATACGTTGGCTTTGGATTTTCCTTTGCAACCTGAATTGGAAGAATTACTTTCGAAATTGGATGAAATCGTCATCAAATACAATGGAAGATTGTATTTAACAAAAGATGCGAGGATGAAAAAAGAAATGTTTTATTCCACCTACCCAGTTGAAGATTTCTTGAGAGTGAAAAAAAAATATGATCCTCAAAATCAGTTTACATCCTTACAAGCCCAAAGGCTTGGATTAATCACAAACTAACAAAAGGAGAACTATATGAATTACCAAAGGGCAGTGATTTTAGGCGCCACCTCTGACATGGCATATGCTTTTTGTAAGGAACTAGGGACTAACAAAATCAACCTGACCCTTTTAGGAAGAAATCAAGAAAAGTTAGAAAAAATCAAAAATGATCTTTTTATTCGCTATCATATTGATGTTCAAGCCATTCCGTTTGATATCGAGAAAGACTCCATCGAAACAGTGATATCACAGCTCCCGAGAGATTTTCAAATCTTTGCTTGCTTCGTGGGGTATTTAGGAGATCAACAAAAAGCCCAATCAGATCCAAAAGAAGCCGAAAGAATCATTCGGGTTAATTATACGCTTCCTTCTCTTTTTACTGAAAGAATAGTAGAACTTCTAAAGGCACAAAATTCCTCTGAAAAGGTCATCATAGGAGTGAGTTCAGTGGCAGGAGATCGAGGAAGACAAAGTAATTATTTCTATGGTAGCGCAAAAGCGGGTTATACTGCTTATTTGTCAGGTTTGAGAAATCGATTGTTTAAAGAAAATATCCATGTTATGACGGTAAAACCTGGGTTTGTAAGAACTGCGATGACGGCACATCTCACACTACCCAAACTTTTGACAGCAGAACCAGAAGAAGTAGCCAAAGATATCTATCATTCCATGGTAAAGAAAAAAAATGTTTTATACACAAAATGGTTTTGGAAATACATAATGCTCATTATTCGTCATATCCCTGAGGGTATCTTCAAGAAATTGTCTTTATGAAAAAGTTTCTTTTGGTTTTCTTTTCTTTATTTTTGATTTCGTGCCAAAAAAAATATGAGTATGATTTGTTTTTTCAAACAATCCCTGTTCGAACTTTGGAGAACCAGCGCTTTTTTCTAACCCAAATACGAGAGCCGGTCTTGATTTTGAATTTCTATAGCCCTACTTGCGGTCCTTGCATTGAAGAACTTCCTGCCATTAAGCTCATTTACGAACAAGCACGAGAGTTTGGGTTTTCCATGTATTTAGCAGTAGAACCTAGTATTGAAAGAAACGTTCCTTTTGTTCCTCCAGAGTTTGAAAATCGACCTTTTGACGAAGAAAGCTTTTTGTTTTTGCAAAAAGTTCTAAAAGAAGATCAAAAAAAAAGAAACATCCCAATCCCTATGATCATCATGGAACCACCATTTCGTATTGACGTGGATCAAATCATCACGGGCACCCCCGAAACCTTGATTTTCACCACCAATCCTTTACGTTTACGATATAATTTCGTTGGTCCTATAACCACAGAAAAAGAACACCAAAGAATACAGCAAAACTCTCGCTTTCGCTTTTTTTTAGAGCTTCTCCAAAATTTAAACACCAACCTCAAAACATCCTCATAAGAACATGAAATTTTTTTTACTTCTCTTAATTTTTTTTTATTTTTGAAACATTCTGGGATTTCAATTGCTATATAAAGTGATAGGAGGTTTCATGGATTCAAATTTATATAAGATTATCATCAATCGCTAAATGCTTTTGTAAAAAAAATTGACATTATACAAAAGCAAAAAATAAATTTACGTTTATCAAAAAATCATTAGATAAAGTACTCAAAACTTGGAATGATTAATCAGCAAGTAAAACAAAAGAAATTCCAAGCCACGTTATAAACTAAAACAAAATTTGAAAGAAATCAAACAAACGAATTTCGAAAAACTTACCTTGATGAGTTCTCGAAGGGTGTAGAAAACCTCGATGAAAAGATAACAAGCTACAAACTTATGATGAAAAATTATTTCTCATTTTGAAAGAAAGGATTGAATAGGATTCGAACTCAAATACTACTCTGAAAATACTAATGAAATTTACGAAAAACAAGACTCTCAATGGGTATTCTTGTATACGTTAGAAGTAAAAGAAGATGAATTTTCTTTATGGTTTGGACGGAAAGTAAAAAATTTTCAAAAACAAAAAAAGCATCGATGGGGTTATCAATGGATTTTCTCAGTTTCATCAAGACTTATTATATAAAGCCTACAAGATGAGCAATTTTTGAAACTTTTGTTTTCAGCTTATCAACTCGTTATCTTTCAGAAAAAAAGCCAATGGAGTGAGGCTTTTATACACACAGAAATTTATCTTCATGAAGTTTTGTTGGGGTTGAATTATTTGCTTCAGAATTGAATTCCCAACAAAAATCAAAAAAAGCAAATTCAATGAATATAATGGATACATTTGAGTTATAATTTATCGAAACTCAACAGTAATCAATATTGACTATATTTTGTCAGTGCATACCACCACTTGATTACAACTCCTGAGTCTTTGGATTCTTTGATGTGCCGTCATCCTGATTTTTTTCGAAACAAGTAGAGACGATAAAGAAAAGGTAATAGAAACTTTTTTCGAAATGGCAAGAGAAAATCTAATATCTATTAGGAGAAATTTGTTATGTTCGTGATAGGAGTGTTGTGGTTCTACAAATTTTCTCGCTACTATTATCAAACCGAAGAGATGAAACCATTAGTGGATGATATAAAAATCTCTACGAAGTGAAAGAAGAGTCTGAGCTTGTTCGTAGTGGAACATCTCTACAAAATGAAGGAACTAACTTTTTAAAAGAAATACTCAATCATTTAGTTCATGAATACCAAAGGAGATTATGTAAAGTTTCACGAGATTTATCAAAAGTATTATCCGGATGAAAAATTATAGAATTTGAGTTATTAAGGAAAAATCCATTCGAATATACTTTATTACTTTATTCTAATAGCTTTAAGGTTATTAATATTGAAAACAAAAAAAATCGGCTATGTTGATACTTACCCTGATAATTTTTTTCTCTCTAAAGGAAAAAGAAAATTCTGGATGATTGAAAAAATTGAAAATGAAAACCTTTACGTTAAGCAAGTGTCCAAATCAACTTTTGGGAATGCTCAAAGACAAGACAAATCGGAAGGTATTTTTATTTTTTACTAAAGAAAAGAAATATACGACTTTTAAAGACGAACCTTTTTGTGTTTGATATTCTTTTGCTTTATTATCTTGGTTGTAGATTGAATAATTCATTGTTGAAACGTTTTTGATTAAAGAAAAAAATTTGACCAAAATGTTGGATCAATTTTTTTGACTAAGTGAAAAAGCATTCCATAAGTTTTATTGTCGTAGTGGTTCTTTTATCGGGTTTGATAGGTGCAGTTATGGGTTCGTTATTGGAAACTGTTTTTGGGTTGAAGTTTCTAAACTATCCTTTGATTCCCAAACCCGGCATTCAAATCAAGGATTTTTACATTATCGAAGAATTAACAATACAATTAACTCCTGCAACAATAATGGGTATCCTTTTAGGTGTTTATTTATTATACAAAATTCCATCGTAGAAGGGATGTGTTATGTCAAAGATTTCCATGAAAACATTATTAGAAGCGGGTGTTCACTTTGGACATAAGACAAGCAAGTGGGATCCACGAATGAAGCCATATATCTTCATGGCTCGTAATGGAATTCACATCATTGACTTACAAAAAACGGTCCAGATGGCGAAGCGAGCTTTTGAGGCTTTACGAGATGCCGCCAGTCGTGGTGAGAGAGTTCTTTTTGTGGGAACCAAAAAACAAGCTCGCAGTGCAGTCGAAAGGGAAGCAAAACGATGCGGGATGTTTTACGTAAATACAAGATGGCCCGGAGGATTGCTAACCAATTGGCGAACAGTAAGACAGTCCATTGAACGGCTCAAAAAATTAGAAAAAATGGAAGAGGAGAATAGTTGGCATTTAGAAGCTCGAACCAAAAAAGAAGTTTTGATGCTCAGGCGAGAGTTAGAAAAACTTCGAAAGCATTTAGCAGGAATCAAAGACATGAGTACACTTCCTGAAAATATCTTTATTATCGATCCTGACAAAGAACGTATCGCTGTCAAAGAAGCAAGGAAAATGGGCATTCGTATATTTGCTATTGTGGATACCAATTGTAATCCAGAATTGATTGATTATCCAATTCCTGGTAATGATGATGCCATAAGGGCAATTTCATTATTTTTAGAAACTATGGCAGATGCCGTAATTCAAGGAAAAGAAGGAAAAATCACAGACTCACAATTTACGGATGAAGATTATGATGAATCCAAATATGATGATCATCAAGATTCTCTTAAATATAAAGGTGAGTATGATGAGACTGGTGAGTTTGTTGAAGATGAACCTTATGGTGATTATGAAAATGAAACCAGTGAAGAATACCAAGACTATTTAGATAAAGAAGAAACCTAAAAAACTTAATGGAAAGCAAAGGAGAAATTATGTATACACCATCTACTGAAGAAATCAAGAAATTAAGAGAAATGACAGGAGCTGGGATCACCGATTGTAAAGCTGCCTTAATAGAAACCAATGGAGATATCGAAAAAGCGATTGAAGTATTAAGAAAAAAGGGGATAGCGAAGGCAGCAAAAAAAATGGATCGAGCTACAAATCAAGGTTTAATAGCTTCATATATCCATACAAATGGACAAATAGGTTCCCTTGTGGAAGTAAATTGCGAGACTGATTTTGTATCCAGAAACGAAGAATTCTATCAATTAGCCCAAGATTTGGCTATTCAAGTAGCTGCTTATAATCCTTTGTCGATTCTTCCCGAAGATTTAGATCCGGCTATTGTGGAAAAAGAAAAAGAAATCATAAGGGAGCAACTTCGAAATGAAGGAAAACCTGAAAATATAATTGAAAAAATCGTCGAAGGTAAGATACAAAAATTTTACGAGGAAGTTTGTTTGCTAAAACAACCCTTTTATAAAGATGAAAAGAAAACCGTAGAAGAATACATAAAAGAGCACATTGCCAAATTTGGCGAAAATATCCGTGTAAGTCGTTTTGCTCGTTTTCAAGTAGGTTCCTAAAATGTTTCCTTATAAACGAATTTTATTAAAAATTTCAGGGGAGTCCTTTAATAATCGAGGAGAATTTGGGATTAACTTTCAGTTGGTAAAAAAAATAGCTGAACAGATTTTAATGTGTCATGATCAAGGTATAAACGTTGCCGTTGTGATTGGGGGTGGGAATATCATTCGAGGAAACCTTGCAGCAGAGGCTGGGATCGATCGTGCAACAGCTGATTACATGGGGATGTTGGGAACTGTTATCAATGCTTTGGCTTTGCAAGATGCATGTGAAAAGATAGGATTAGTCACCCGTGTTCAAACTGCAATAGAAATGAAATCCATTGCAGAACCCTATATCCGTCGAAGGGCGATGCGCCATCTTGAGAAAAATAGAGTGGTTATCTTTGCAGCGGGAACAGGGAACCCTTTTTTCACAACGGACACAACAGCAGCACTAAGAGCAATTGAGGTTGGATGTCAAATTCTTTTAAAAGCCACTAAAGTCGATGGAGTTTATGACTCTGATCCTTTAAAGAATCATAAAGCGAAAAGATATATCAAACTTCCTTATAAAGAAGCTCTTCACAAACAATTGAAGGTAATGGATGCTGCCGCTTTAGCCTTATGCATGGAAAATAATATACCAGTAATTGTGTTTGACATTTTTAAAGATGGAAACCTATCAAGATTAATACGTGGAGAAAAAGTAGGTACTTTGATTTCCCATGATGTGGAGGTTGAGTATGAGTGATGTATATTCTGAAATCAAGAGTATCTTAGAAGAAGCCAATAAAAGGATGGATAAAACCATAGAAGCTTTTAAGAAAGAATTGAATAGCATACGGTCTAGTAGAGCCAACCCAAGCATTTTGGATGGAATTTTAGTAGAATATTATGGCACTGAAGTTCCTATAAACCAAATAGCTACTATATCAGTTCCAGAGGCAAGACTGATTGTAATACAGCCCTACGATAAGAATTCTCTGACTGCGATAGAAAAGGCAATACAAAAAAGTGATTTAAATATCAACCCTCAAAACGATGGATCTGTGATTCGATTAGTATTGCCCGAAATGACCAAAGAACGGCGTTTGGAATTAGTCAAACAAGTAAAACAAAAATTAGAAGAAGCCAAAGTAGCCATAAGAAATGTAAGAAGAGATTCTTTGGATGACCTAAAGAAAATCACTAATATTTCAAAAGATGAACAAAAACATTACCAAGACGAAGTTCAAAAGATCACCGATAAACACATAAAAATCTTAGAAGACTTGGCTCACAAAAAAGAAGAAAGTATAATGCAATTCTGATGAGTGAAGCTGAAAAAAAACTTCCTAAACATGTGGCCATCATTTTAGATGGAAATGGTCGATGGGCACAGCGCCGAAACCTACCAAGAACGGAAGGACACCGGAAGGGAGGCGAGAATCTTCGTAAACTTATCGATGTAGTATTGGAACTTCAAATACCTTATATTTCTTTATATACGTTTAGTACGGAAAATTGGAAGCGTCCCAAATCAGAGGTCCAATTTTTATGGCAGCTAATGAAAGAGTTTTTTCAAAAGTATATTGATGAATGCATCGAAAAACAAATTTCGATTAAAGTATCAGGAGACACGCAAAAACTACCCATAGAAAATCAGCAAGTTTTAAACGAAGCTGTAGCAAAGACAAAGATTTTTGGTAAATTAATAGTAAATTTTTGCATAAATTATGGTTCTCAACAAGAAATCCTACATGCTTGTAATGTGCTTTTGGAACAAAAAATTGAACAATACAAAAAAACAGGGTATTACACAAAAGCCGACATAGAAGAATTTGAAAAATGCTTATATACTTATCCACTTCCTCCTGTGGATCTTTTAATCAGACCTGGAGGAGAAAAAAGGATTTCGAATTTTTTGCTTTGGCAAAATGCCTACGCGGAAATTTACTTTACGGATACTTTATGGCCTGATTTTACGAAAGAAGATTTAATAAAAGCTTTAGATTGGTATTCCACAAGACAAAGAAAATTTGGTGGTTTGATACCTGTGTAAAGAATTACTTTTCGAAAAAACTATAAACAAAAAATAGACAAAATGAGTGAAACTTTAAAAAGAATCATAGCTGGGTTTTCTATTGGTGGAATAGTAATTTTATTATTAAATTTTTTGTATTTTCTTTATGCCATTCCCGCATTATTATTCATTTATCTTTTTGCTTTTTTGGGGCTCGAGGAATACTATCGTCTGGTGGATAGAGGTGTTTCAGGAAGACCCATAAAATTTTTAGGTCATTTTTTTGGTTTCTTGATATTGATTTCATATTATGCTCAATTTCTTTACGAGTCAAAAGAACATTTGGAATTCCCACCTGTTTTTTTAGATTTTTTAGAAACATATCAAAATATCAAAAATCCCGTCATTCCTATTTTAGTGATTTTCGTGATTGTTACTAAAACGTATAGTATGATGTTTCGTCCTATTGAGGGGAATACTTACAATGTGATGAGCACTATTACGGGAGTTTTATATGTATTTTTGCCATTATCAATTGTTCTTCCCATGCTTTCTTTGGATGAAGGGATTTTTATTTTTGTTTTCGTTGCATTCTCTACCATCATGACCGATGTAGGAGGATATTTTGGGGGACGATGGTTTGGAAAACATAATGCAGGTTTGAAGGTAAGCCCGAGAAAAACTTGGGAAGGCTATATTGCCGGTGTATTATTTGCAAATCTCTTTAATTTAGGCTTTTTATACGTTTGGATTAAGGTTCTTTCAAATCTTTCGTCTAAGAGTTTATTGATTCTTCCTTCCTATTGGGAGGCTTCTATTTTGACTTTGGTCTTTTCGTTTGCTACCATATTTGGTGATTTGGTCGAAAGTGCCATCAAACGAGATGCAAAAGCGAAAGACTCATCTACGATCATACCTGGTCATGGTGGGGTTTTGGATTTAGTGGATGCAATGTTGTTTACTTTTCCTTTAGGATATTTTTATTTTTATATTAAAACCTTATTTGTTCTATAAACCGATGGATTTTAGAGAACGACTAAATTTAAAATATGCAGCGCCAACAAAAAAATTAACTCTTTTGGGAGCTTCTGGTTCGATTGGAAAAACAACTTTAGAAGTATTGCGAAGGTTTCCTCAAATCCAATTAGAAGAAATCAGCGTTCATACATCCATCAAAGAATTACCGAAGTTGATTGAGGAGTTTCAACCGAAACAAATTACCATTACTGACGAATCGAAGTTTGATGAATTCACAAAAAACTACCACAACGTAAAGATTAAATTTTACAGAGGCTATGAGGGACTTTTGGAAATGATAAATCACTCTCAGGGAGATACAGTTTTGAATGCTCTTACAGGATCAATTGGTTTGGAAGCTACGATAGAAGCCATCAAAAATCAAAAAAAACTTTGTATTGCCAACAAAGAATCATTGGTTGTTGGAGGTGAGTTGATTTTTCAAATGTTAAAACAATATCAAGCCCCTTTGATACCTGTAGATTCTGAGCATAACGCCGCCTTTCAGTTATTATTATCTCAAAATCCTAAAAACATCCGGAAGTTGATTTTAACAGCTTCAGGAGGTCCTTTTCGAGACTATACCACAGAAGAGCTCAAAAAAGTCAAAAAAGAAGATGTCCTCAAACATCCAACTTGGAATATGGGAAAAAAAATCACTGTTGACTCTGCAAGCTTGATTAACAAAGGTCTCGAGGTAATAGAAGCTCATTATATCTTTGGACTGCCTTATGAAAAAATTGATGTAAAAATCCATAAAGATAGCTTTGTTCACTCCATGATTCAACTTAATGATGGAAGTTACATGTTAGCAACATCTCCTCCGAACATGATTTTTCCCATAGCTCATTCTTTGTTTTTTCCTGAAGTTCTCCCAGAGAAATTAAAAGAATTCCAAGAACCCGAGAATTGGCCTTGCTTAAAATTCTATCCCGTTGATAAAGAGAAGTATCCGGGTTTTTATCTATGCATAGAAGCAGGAACATTAGGAAAGTCAGCTCCAATCGTATTGAATGCAAGTAATGAAGTTGCCGTAGATTTGTTTTTGAATGATCAAATTCACTTTACTGAAATTCCCTTGATTATAAAAGATGCATTGGAAAATATCCCTATTGTCGAAATTCATGATTTCAATATTATATTAAAGATAAATCGAGAAGTAAAGGAATACGTAATCAATCGTTATAAAACTTTATATACGAGGTAGAAATATGTTAGTGATCATACTCGGTGGTATAGCATTATTAGGAATAACCATCATAGTTCATGAATTGGGACATCTTCTTTTGGGTAGATTAGTAGGTATAAAGGCTGAGATTTTTTCCATTGGATTTGGAAAGGGTATCTGGAAGGTGAAATTCAAAGATACTACATACCAAATTACTGCTTTTCCTTTTGGTGGGTATGTGAAATTTTATGGTGATGACTACGCACAGGATTATCACAATGTTGATAAAGTCTCTTATGGTTTTTTTTCCAAACCACCATTAATACGTATCATCCCTGTTATTGGAGGTCCGTTGTTTAATTTGATTTTGGGTTTTCTTTTGTTTTTTGTGGTTGGATTTCTTCCCAAAGATAATCCCCCCATGATTTATTTGTGGGATGAAATGGAAAATTCTCCCGCAAAATTATCTGGCCTCAAAAATGGCGATTATGTCTTAAGCATCAATGGAAAACCAGTTGATGATTTCAAAGACATCCAAGAAACAATTTTACTTTCAGGTGGACAGCCATTGGATTTTCAAATCAAACGTATCGAAAACCAAGAAGAAAAAATTTTAAATATAACAGTCATTCCCGAAGTTGACTCAACAGGAAGGTCCCAAATCGGTATTCGAATCCCAGGCGAAAGAAAAATCCAAGTTGATTTTCCTTTTGTAGATTTAGTAAAGTTTAAACTCTTGTCGTTGTTCCAAAAAGATGTTGAACCGACGAATTACCCAGCCATGAAGTATTTTAAAGATGGAGATGTCATCATTGAAGTTGAAGGAAAAAAAGTTCAATCCACATCAGAACTCCAAGAGCTCTTGGGAGGATTAGATAAAGAGGTGGTTAACGTAAAAGTAGAAAGAGAAAAATATCCATGGTTGGTGCCTTGGTTTAAAGAAACCCTTGAGATCCAAGTTCCTTTTCGAAAAGAATATCGAATCACTTTTAGAAACGTCAAGGATCTAAAATATAATCAAACCATAGAAGAAATTCAGCTTTTGTCTTATGTTCCTGAGCATTTACGAGCCTTGAATTTCTTACAAATTGAAGGGATTACAACAACTTCCTTTGAAGAAATCTACAAATTCATTTCTAAAAATCAAAATCAGAAGTATCGTTTTCGTATTGGGAGTGCCGAGTTTGAAGCAAATCTAAGTGTATCTAAGATTGGTTTGATGGGATTTCGACCGAATAATGTAATTGAGCAAATCACAATTCCCAAGGAAGCCTCATTGGTTGGAGCAATTTCTTATGCTTATGAAAACACAATACAAAATATAATGATCTATCCGAAGTTCTTTCAAATGCTATTCACGGGAAGGATTTCTTTTATCGATAATACCATGGGACCGGTTGGGATGTTTGCTTTAGCTGGCATTGTGATTGAAACCGACTTTCGTGATTACTTGATTTTGATGGCATCAATTTCAATTGCCTTGATGGTCATTAATTTGATACCCTTTCCCATAGTGGATGGAGGTCACATCGTGCTTTTTCTCATAGAAGCCATTAGAGGAAAAAAACTCCCCTTAAGTTTGATTGAGAATTTACATAGAGTGGCTTTTATTATTTTACTTTCTTTAGGTTTGTGGATCATGTTTCGTGATGTTTTATTTGTTTTAGGATTGTAAACAAAACAAATAAGAAATTTTCGAACTCAATGAAAAACTTTTTTCTTTATACAAAACGTGAAGACCCACAAGATGCCGTTGTTGCTTCCCATCGTTTGATGCTACGAGCAGGCTTGATTGAAAAATTAGGTTCTGGACTTTATCATTATCTTCCCTTAGGTTTGAGGGTGATCAAAAAAATAGAAGCCATCGTTCGAGAGGAAATGGATCGAGCAGGAGCTCTGGAATTCCAACTCCCAATTTTGGTTCCTTCTGAGTTGTGGGAAAGCACTGGTAGATGGTATACGATGGGCAAAGAAATGTTTCGTTTGAAGGATCGGCACGAAAATAACTTGGTCCTAGGTCCGACTCACGAAGAAACGTTTACGGATTTATTAAAGAAATTCATTCGTTCATATCGGGACTTACCAATCAATGTATATCAAATTCATACGAAATTTCGGGATGAAATCCGTCCAAGGTTTGGTGTGATTCGCTGCCGTGAATTTATCATGAAGGATGCTTATTCGTTCCACTTAGATGAGGATTCCCTTAATCAAACTTATGAAGAGATGAGAAAAGTGTATAGAAGAATCTTTGCAAGGGTGGGATTAGAAACATTACCAGTAGAGGCTGACACGGGTGCTATGGGAGGAAGTGCTTCTGAGGAGTTTATGGTTTTATCCCATATTGGCGAAGAAACCCTACTTGTAAGTGAAGATTTTTCTTATCGAAGCAATCAAGAAAAAACTCCAGTAATATACCCTGAAATCACTGATGAAAAGCTCAAGTTTACTGAAGAAGAAATTGAACATTTGAAAAAAGAGCTCAAAGAGATTCCTACTCCGAATTGTAAAACCATTGATGATTTGGCAAAGTTTTTACGAAAATCTTCCCAAGAACTTTTAAAAACGTTACTTTATCGAGCTGATTTACCAGAAGAAAAAGAAGTATTAGTGATGATTCTCATCCGAGGGGATCGGCAAATTAACGAAGTCAAACTAAAAAATCACCTCAAAGCTACTGAAGTTTATCCAGCCAAAGAAGAGGATTTTTATCGAATTGGCAGTGTCCCCGGCTATGCTGGTCCATGGCAATTAAAGTCCAATGACGTTATCCTTCTGTTCGATCGATCGGTTGCAACTCAAAAAAGTTGGATAACAGGCGCAAATAAGGAAGAATACCACATTGCTCATTTTCATCCTGTATTGATTGACAAAAACTGGCACGAAAAACTCGTTGATTTGGCTTTAGCAGTAGAAGGAGATCCGAGCCCCAATGGAAACGGAAAGCTCAAGCAATACAAGGGTATTGAGGTAGGTCATATCTTCAAGTTGGGAGATAAATACACAAAATCAATGGAATTTACTGTTCTTGATAAGAATCAAAAGCGGATTTATCCTGTCATGGGTTGTTATGGAATTGGGATTGATCGAACCATGGCAACAATCATCGAGCAAAATCATGACGAAAAGGGGATCACATGGCCCATTAGTGTAGCTCCCTTTGAGATTGTGTTAGTAGACATCACAAAAACAGAAGAAGAAAAAGAAAAAGTAGAAAAGATTTATCAAACCTTGCGAAAAGAAAATTTTGATATTTTATGGGATAATCGGGATTTAAGAGCAGGGGTAAAACTTACGGACTCTGAGTTAATCGGCTTTCCCATTCGAATTACTCTTGGTTCGAATTATTTTTCAGAAGGCAAAATAGAAATCTACCTACGCAAAGAAAATCAGAAGTTTTTTGTAGATGAAAAGGAACTAATCGCAAAAATCCGTGAATTACGAGATTATCTATATTCACAACTACCAAAAGCATGATGGAAACAAAAACACTATCGAAAAAAGACAAAAAGTTTTTAAAGAAATTAGCAAGGTATCCTTTTTCATCAGGAAAGCTCGTTCCTAAAGATGGCTATTACGGAATCTTTGGAGGGGTTTATAGCCCCGAAGTTTTGATCCCAGCCATCAAAGAATTAGAAAAAAATTATAAAAAGTTCCTTAAGGATAAAGAATTCATCAAGGAATTGAATTACTACTACAAAGAATTTTGTGGAAGACCTTCTCTTTTGACGAAAGCCGAGAGACTTTCTCAGGAATGGGGAGCTGAAATCTGGCTCAAGAGAGAGGATTTAAATCATACTGGTTCCCACAAGATCAATAATGCTGTTGGTCAAGTGCTCCTTGCGAAGAAAATGGGAAAGACCCGAGTGATTGCCGAAACAGGTGCCGGACAGCACGGTGTTGCAACCGCAACCGCAGCAGCAAAGTTTGGTCTTCAATGCACCATCTATATGGGGGCAGAAGACGTTCGAAGACAAAATCTAAATGTTTATCGAATGAAGCTACTTGGAGCTGAAGTCGTCCCAGTCACATCAGGTAATGCAACTTTAAAAGATGCCACTAATGAAGCCATGAGGGATTGGGCAAAAACAGTCGAATATACTCATTATGTGATTGGTTCGGTGATTGGTCCTCATCCATTCCCAGCTATTGTGAGGGACTTTCAATCTATCATAGGTAAAGAAGCAAGAAAGCAATTTCTACAAAAGACGAATCGACTACCAGATTTTGTTGTGGCTTGTGTGGGGGGAGGTTCAAACGCCATTGGGATATTTCATGGTTTTTTAACGGATTTTGAAGTGCGTCTTTTAGGAGCCGAAGCAGGAGGAATCTCCCACAAAAAAGGAGAGAACGCAGCATCAATCCAATTCGGAGAAACAGGTTATTTTCACGGAACAAAATCGCTATTTATTCAGAATGAAGAAGGGCAGATTTATAACGTTCATAGTGTTTCTGCGGGTTTGGATTATCCAGGTGTTGGACCAGAACATGCATATCTACATTCCATCAAAAGAACTGAATACTATGCCATTTCAGATGAAGAAGCCATAGAGGCTTTTATAGAAGTATCCCAAATGGAAGGAATCACACCAGCACTTGAGACAGCTCACGCCTTTGCCTTAGCCAAAAAAGAAATCCAAAAGTATCACGAAAGAAACCAAAAGCCGTATGTTCTTATTTCGGTATCTGGACGTGGTGATAAGGATGTTTCTGAAGTTTACCGCATCAAAGAAAATCTATGAAAACCACAGAAGGTCAAATCTATGTTGAGGATTTGACTAAAATCTTTTATCAATACCAAAGACCCAAAGGTTTGTTGGGTTCTATATTGGGTTTATTCAAAAGACAAAAAATCCCCATCCGAGCAATTGATGGTATTTCGTTTTCGATTTCTAAAGGAGAGATTGTAGGTTATGTAGGACCCAACGGAGCAGGCAAGTCCACCACCATCAAAATCCTAACAGGTATCCTCAAACAAACCTCGGGTAGGGTTTTAGTAAACGGAAAAGAACCCTTTTTCGAACGAAAGCAGGTTGTTCGTAATATTGGCGTTGTTTTTGGACAAAGGACCCAATTGTGGTGGGATCTTCCTCTCATTGAGTCTTTTGAATTGCTGAGGGTAATCTATAAGATAGAAAAAAAAGAGTTCCAAAGACGTTTCGATGAACTTGTAGAACTTTTAGGGATGAAGCCCTTTTTGTATCAGCAGGTTCGAAAGTTGTCCCTTGGGCAAAGAATGAGAGCTGACTTAGCAGCATCACTGATTCATCATCCTGATATTTTGTTCTTAGATGAACCGACGATTGGATTGGATATCCTCACAAAAGATATTGTGAGAAATACAATAAAAAAAATCAATCATGAACGTCAAGTTACCGTCATCTTGACTACCCATGATATTGGTGATATTGAATTCCTCGCTCAACGCTTGATCTTAATTGACAAAGGAAAAATTTACTACGATGGAAAATTAGAGCAATTCATCCAAACTTACCAAAAAACTAAAAAAGTGGTTTTTCATTTAGAACAACCTTTACAATTAAATCATTCTTTCTTTCGTATCCTCAAAAATGAAAATCATCAGTATTACGAGATCGAAATCCCCGTTCATGAAAGTGTAAATCACGTAATTTCGTACATCCAACAGCATGGGGGATTGATTGCTGACATTCACGTAAAAAAAAGAGAACTCGAAGAAACCTTAAAGGAGCTCTATAAGAATCAGTTTGTTGAATTATGATTTACTTAAAATACATTTCCATGAGTTTTCAAAAAGCTATTGCCTATCGGTTTGAATATTTTGCTTCTTTACTGAATGCTTTTTTGTATATTTTTATTTTTATTACTTTATGGAAGACCCTTTTAAAAGAAAAAACAAATCTTCCCTTTACTTCAGAGCAAATGACCGCTTATGTCATTATTGCGATGGTTATTAAAACAATATTTCCAAGAAATGAAGGCTTCCTTACCACGAAGGTTCGAACCGGTGAAATTGCTGTTGATCTCATGAAACCTTATTCTTTAGCCATCATTTTCTTTTCTGATACAATTGGGCTTTTTTTGTATCAAATTTTGTCAAAAGGGTTTCCAATCTTTTTGGTGAGTTATTTTCTTTTTGGAATTTCTTTTTCTTTTGATGGTGTTGTTCTTTTGAAGTTTTTTCTTTTGTTTGGTTTGTCTTTTTTGATTCACCTTTTTATTTCTCTTTTGATCAGTTCATTGTCGTTTTTCTTTACTGAGACTTTTCCTTTTTGGATTGTGTATCTATCTTTAACGACTCTTTTTTCCGGAGCCATCATCCCTTTGGATTTTTTTCCTGAGGGGATGAAGGATTTGATTCTTCTTACTCCTTTTCCTTATCTTTTTTACTATCCAACCTTGGTTTTAGTGAAGTCTCAAAGTTTTACTAACTTTGGAGATATCTTGATTTCTTACCTTGTTCAGGCTACAATTTTGTTTTTACTATCTTATAGTTTATATCGACTGGGCTTGAGGAAACTTACCATTGCAGGTGGTTGATGTTTATAGATAATACTTATCTTCGCTTGATTTTGAGTTCTATTCAATCAAAAATGGAATATCGAGGTTCATTTTATGTCTTTTTGTTATCGATTGTTAGTTTTTATCTTTCTCAAATCTTTGTGATTGTGATTATGATTTATAATTTTCGAAGTATTCAAGGGTGGGGTCCAGGGGAATTGAGTTTACTTTATACTCTTTTTATTTTTTCTTATGGAATTACTTCGAACGTGTTTTCTGGTCTTTTGTTCTTTAGTGAGTTCATACGTAAAGGAGATTACGATCGTATTCTTCTCAGACCATTGAATACCTTAGGACAAATCATTTCAATGAATTTTGATCTGACAGGATTGATCCATTTTGGTTTGGGTATCATTGCTTTAATTTTAACTCACCATTTTCTTCCCATTGAGTGGGATCTAAAAAGAATTTTTCTTTTTGTTTTAACGATTATAGGAGGTTCTTTGATTTTTGGAGCGATACGAATTTTTGTTGCTGGTGTGAGTTTCTTTGCCATCAAGAATGATAGCTTGCAACATTTAGTTGTTTTTTCAACAAGAGAATTTATTTTATATCCGCTCAATATTTATAATCGATTTGTTCAATTTTTTCTTACATTTATTTTTCCAATAGGTTTTGTAAATTATTACCCTGCACATTTATTTTTAGATAAAAAAGAAGCTTTTTTACATCCTATGCTTATCTATGGAACCTTTCCCGTTGGTGTAGTATTTTTTCTTTTATCATTGTTGTTTTGGAGGGTAGGAGAAAAGCATTATGGAAGCACCGGTTCGTAAAAACCTCATCCTCATTCCAAATGTTTATGATTTCCATGGAGTAAGAGAACTCTTAGATTCTTTTTGTGAAAAAAATCAGTTAGATTACTACTTTTATTCTCTACATCATCTTAAACAGAGTTTAGATCAAAAAGCATTATCTTTAGAATTCAAAAATCTAATTCAAAAAAATCAAATTCTGCTATTTTTGGTTCCTGTAGCCATTCAGGTTAATCAAGAGTTAGTGGAGTTCTTAAATCATCAACCTCGTTCTTTCGGTTCACCATCAACAGGGTTGGATCATGTGGATCAGAGTTTTCTCAGGGAAGTAAAGATTCCTTTTTTTTCTGCGGAGGGAGAAAATAGAGACTCCGTTGTTGAATATGTTTTAACAGCTCTCTCATATGTTTTGGATTATCAAAGATGGCGAAAAAGAGATTTTTGTGTAGGAATCATTGGCTATGGAAGAATTGGGAGTCTATTAGGAAAAATTTTGAAGGATTTTGGTATTCCGATCATCGCTGTGGATCCTTTTGTTTTTCCAAAGGAGTATAAAAAAAACTTAGAGGAGATCCGTCATTGCGATGTGATTACCTTTCACGTCCCTTTAACCAAGGATCAGTATCCAACATATCACATGGTTGATTTAGAGTTTTTAAAAAATTTAAAATCTTCAATCATCATTAATACCTCAAGAGGGAAAATTTTTACAGAAGAAGCATATTTGTATTGTATAGAAAATTTTGATTCCATCATGGATGTTTACTATTTCGAACCACCTAAAGCTGAGTATTTTCTCTCGAAAAGATTAAAGATTTCTACACCACATACAGCTGGTTATCATTGGCAGTCTCGGTTTCGAGGGATGTTCAAAATATTGAAAGATTTTTCTCATCATTTTCAGTTTGAATTTTCTTTTGAAGTAAGTGATTTTTTTCCTAAACAATACGAAATCGAAATTTTCTCGAGTATCATGGAGGAAACAACTAAGCTCAAACAACATGTTTCTTTTTTTTCTAAAATCCGGAGTCAATACCCAATACGTGCAGGTATTAAAGAACAAAAATATCAAAGAAATTGGGATCCTATCAAAAAAGAATTATATGATTACTTCATGGGGTTTTATTCTTGAAATCTTTTTTAGAATGATTTTTTAATGATTGCAAAATGAAAAGATGGATTGTCATATTTTCTTTTTTGGTGGGTTATTGTACTATATCAGAGAAATCAGAATATGACCAAGAGTATTGGATTTTGTGGTGGTTATTCCAACAAAAATCCGTTCCTAAAATTGAGTGCATTGACATTCCTCCGAACAAATCAAAAGAAAGAATCCAAACAGAACAGGAAAATTGTTTTTCTATACATGATCCTTTGTTTTCTTACCAGTGGCATTTTCAAAATCCATTAGCAGATTTACAAATGAAAGATGTCTGGACAAAACATTGCGGAAAAAACGTTCAAATTGCTATCATCGATGATGGTGTTGATATTCATCATGAAGATTTAAACGAAAACATAGAAATCTCAAAAAGTTTTGATTATAGAGATAACGATTTTGACCCAACAGGAAACTTAGAAGAAGATGACTCGATTCATGGCACTATGGTTGCTGGACTCATTGCAGCAAAGGACAATTTCTTGGGAGTTCGAGGAGTTGCACCAAGAAGTAGACTTCGTGTGTTTAATTCCATTTTAGTGTCTCAAATCACAAACATTGTTGATTCTATACAGCGTGATGTATATCATGTATGGATTTCAAATAATAGTTGGGGTCCTGTTGACAAAACAGGATTACTTCATGATTCTCCTCAAATTTGGAAAGATGCCATACTTCATGGACTCAAAGAGGGAAGGTTTGGTTTAGGAACCATATTTTTGTATGCCGCAGGAAATGGCGCTTATTTTGAATCCAATGGTCAGAAATTAATTGCTGATAATTCCAACTATGATGGCTATGCGAATTTTCATGGAGTGATTGCTGTATGCGCAGTCGGAAAAAACGGAAAAAAAGCAGAGTATTCTGAGAATGGTGCCAATTTATGGATCTGTGCACCATCTATGGGGAATGATTTTATTGGTTTAACAACTACGGATTTGAGAGGCGATTATGGTTATAATTCAAAGTACATAAGTAAATTTGAGAGTGATTTGTCTGATAGAAATTATACCAAAAACTTTAATGGAACCTCGGCTTCTACTCCGTTGGTCTCTGGTGCAATTGCTTTGATTTTACAAGCAAATCCCTATTTATCTTGGAGAGATGTGAAAGTTATCTTAGCTAAGTCAGCAACGAAAAATGATCCACAAGACAAGGATTGGAAAATGAATGCCGCAGGTTATTGGATCAATCACAAATATGGTTT
The DNA here is from genome assembly GCA_025059995.1 of Leptospiraceae bacterium. Taxonomy (NCBI): domain Bacteria; kingdom Pseudomonadati; phylum Spirochaetota; class Leptospiria; order Leptospirales; family Leptospiraceae; species Leptospiraceae bacterium. The sequence continues at coordinate 77,236 of JANXCF010000003.1, read as the reverse complement.
TGGAATGGTAAATGTTTCTAAAGCTGTGGAATTGGCAAGTCGATGGACCCCATTAGGAGAATATCGAAAATGTAAGATAGAAAATGTCTCTGTTGAAAAACAAATTCCAGATAATGGGAATGCAATTATGGAAGAAATTTCAACAACAGTATTTAATATCCAAAAAATAGAATGGGTAGATATAAAAGTCAAAATCACTCATAACTATTGGGGTGATCTTTTAATTCAAGCATATTCACCTTCTGGAACAGAAGCGGTTTTAATGGAACCCCACAATTGTTCAGATGGAAAAAACCCCATCAAGAGAATTTCCTGCGATCGTGGTGAAAAAGAATGGAGTTTTGGTATAGCTCGATTTTTAGAAGAATCCGCCAATGGAAAATTTCGTATTTCCATTCAAGATAAAATACCAGAAGATACAGGGACCTTTCACAGTTGGGGTATTACCATTATAGGAAGAAAAGAGTGAACTTTCTTTCTGATGAAAGAACTTATTGTAGAATTAATTGATTATACGAAACGTCCTTTTGATCTTTCCATAGCAACAGCGAGAACTTGTTATTCCTCAAAGGGAATTATTTATCCAGAAGAAATTTCAAAAGATGAATCTTCTATCGTTCTTAGAGACAGAGTAGCGAAAATTACATTAGAAGGTGGACATCTCACAACAAGACAACATCCACAATTCATTTTTGCCATCAAGAATATCAGTCGGATTGCTGTTTGGTCCTTTTTGCATTCTCATCCCTATTACAACTCTGAGCAAGTAAGTCAACGTTATGTGAAGGTAAAAAAAGATCAATTTTATGTTCCAAAAGCTGTCCGAAAAAACGAAAAGTGGAGTGAATTGTATAACGAAATCATAGAGTTTCAGATGAATACTTACTATGATTTTATCGAAAAGCTCAAACCCTTCGTTGAAAAAGAGTATTTTCGAATCTTTCCTTACAGAAAAAAGACAAAAGAAAAATGGTTAAAAGATATTGAAAAAAAAGCCATGGAGCTGGCAAGATATGTTTTACCTTTGGCGACCTTTACGTATCTTTATCATACTGTCAATGGATTGACACTACATCGATACCGAAGGATGGCAATGATAAACGATGTCCCAGATGAAATTTCTGAGCTTGTGCAAAAAATGTGGGAAAATATCAACAAGATCGATCCCCTCTATGCCAAAGAAATCACAGACCCAATCCCATTGGAAGAAACTCCAGAATATCATTTTTTTAAAGAACATTATCAAGAAATCTCATCAATGACTGCAATGAAATTTATTGAGTATTTTGATGCCAAACAAGGAGAGTTGTTTTCCAAACTCGTCAGTTTTACTTCTAACCCTATCGAAATCCTCAAAGAGAGTTTTTATAGCGTTTTTGGTTTCGTTGACGAAAATTTGTCTGATGACGAGATTTTGACATTTTTCTTTTCTCCAACAAAAAACAAGCACCTTGGTTCGGTATTTAATGAAACCATGCACTCAAAACTGAACTCAATCCTTAATCATATTCATTTTGTGTTTCAAAAGAAGATTTCCCATACCGCTGATAGTCAGGATCAACGTCATCGGATGGTCCCATCGTCAAAGCCCTATCTAATCAGGCACTATACAGGAAAACCTGATTATATCATTCCCAAACTCATCAAAGAAAACGAAGAAATTTTAGAGTATTATGTTTCATTTATGAATCGTCTATATGCAAAAATCAATGAGTTTGTCGAAAGGACAAATCAAAGAGATTTGGTAGTGTATTTACTACCGAATGCCTTTCCTGTTCGTTATTATGAGTCGGGGACGTTAATTTACCTCATTCACAAATGGAAGATGAGAACTTGCTATAATGCCCAAGAAGAGATCTTTCATGCATCGGTAGAAGAAATAAGGCAAATCGAAGAAGCAATACCTCAATTCAAAGGTTTCTTTGGAGCTCCTTGCAAACTACGAAAGGAAGCTCAAATAAAACCCTATTGTCCAGAAGGAGAACGGTTCTGTGGTGTTTCCGTATGGAATCTTTCTTTAAGTCAATACCAGCGGATTTTGTGAAACTTTTTAATCATTTCAAAAGTGCTTTTTTTTGATTAGATAATTTTCTTATTAATTTTCTTGTTGGGTATTGTTGGATTTTTTTGATTTTTATATGAATTCGTTGGTAGTTTTTCTGATTTTAGTACATTCTAAAAAAGAAAATTGAATTTATTTTCATATCATAAAAAGGGTTCATAATGAAAACGTTGACTCTTTTTTTTATTTTTCGTTTTTTCGCACAAACAGAAGAGCAGGATTTATTTTCATCAGTAGTATATGTTGAAACTTACGGATACAAATACAATTATGAATTTCCATGGCAAAGACCTTCAATACAGCAAAATACAGGAAGTGGTTTCATCATCGAAGTTCAAAATCGAAAGTATATCTTTACGAATGCTCATGTGGTGAGTAATGCCATCCAGATACGAGTTAAAAGAGCGAACCAAAGTTCTTTTTCTTTTGCAAAAGTGGTTCATATCGCTCATGATTGTGATCTTGCTTTGTTGGACATTGATGAAAATCTGAGCTCAAGAGAAAATTTTTATGATAACGCAAAGGCATTATCCATCGGTGAAACTCCGCAAATTAATTCACCCGTGATTGTGGTTGGCTATCCAATTGGAGGAAAAAGAATTTCCATTACGAAAGGGATTGTATCACGAATTGATTTTGATACCTATACTCATAGTGGGATTGATAGTCATTTGATTTTACAGGTGGATGCAGCGATAAACCCTGGGAATTCAGGAGGTCCTGCCATCCAGAATGGTAAAGTTGTGGGAATGGCTTTTCAAGTTTTACGCTCGGGAGAAAACTTGGGATATTTAATTCCACCACCAGTTTTAAAAAAGTTTTTGCGCGATATTCAGCTGGATAGCGCTTATGATGGTTATATTGAATTGGGAGTTTTGACTCAAACCACTGAAAATCCTATGTTAAAAAAGGCTTTGAATCTTCCTAAAAGATATCAACAAAATGGTTTGTATGTTTATGACATTTTACCAGGATCAAGTGCCGAAGGATTTTTAGAACAAGGTGATGTAATTTTAGAAATCCAAGGATATCCTATCACAGAAAATGGAGAAATTTTTTTGAATGGAGAATATCGTGATTATATAGAATTAGTAGATAATTTAGAAAAAGATGAAAAGATCCAAGTCAAAGTTTATCGAAAGGGAAAAGTAATCGATATTTCCTTTCCTGCAAAGATTACCCATGCTTTGGATTTCCAAAGAAAATCATACGATTATCCTCCTGTGTATGTTTTATTTAGTGGGTTGGTATTTCAACCCTTAGAGGCAAATTTATTAAATGCCTTTTCTTCTAAATGGCTGGAACACCAACGTTCAGAGATTTTTTATTCTTACTACTTCGCTTTACAAAATCAGAGAGGAATCCACGATCAAATCATTATCTTAAATAACATCTTGCCGTTTGGGGATAATCAAAAACTTCGATTCTACCTATATAAAATTTTACACAAAGTCAATGGTAAAGAAATAAAAAACCTAAAGGAACTACATGATCTTCTCCATGAAGAAACCAAAAGAAAAAAGTTTATTGTATTTGAGTTTTTTGAAGAGAGTTTGCCTATGATTCTTTCATCAGAAAAACTTGTAGAAAATCATCAAAGAATCATGAAGTTCTATCAAATACAAAATGATCATTTTATAAAGGATAAAAGATGAGAGTTTTCATTTTTTTGGGGAATTTTTTTGTTTTTTTTGTTCTTTTTGTTAAAGGATTGTTGTCTCAGGATTTCATTTCTTTCTTGGAAACATTTTTGATAGAAATCCAATATTCCACCGTTCGTTATAACAAAACTCAGCCATGGAAAGTGGAAGTAGGGGATGATTATCGACAATATGGGATTTTGATCGACTCTCAAATGGTTTTGACTCAATGTGATGAGCTACCACACGCAATCACAATCCATGTAGAATACAAAAAAAAGCGGTATGTTGGAACATTGGAATTTGCAGATTTTGAGATTAATTTTTGTATCATTAACGTAAAAGGGCTGGAGGTTAAAGATTTTCACTGGCGTAAAATCCCATTTGGAGTAGAACCAAGTATCAAGCAAAATATCCAAGTAGCATTTTATGAAAATCAAAAAATCACAACGAAAAATTTTGTAGTGAGTGAATACAACCTCACTTCTGATTATGGTTTCACAAGGCTTCCCATATTTTCGGTTGCAAGTTCAGAAAGTTTGATTGTTGGTTCGATTGCTTTTGTAAAAGATAAAATTATTGGTTTTTTTTCTTACAAAGGAGAAAAAAAATTACACTTTGTTCCGGTATCCCGCATTGTTCATTTTTTGGAAACATACTCAAAAAAGACTTATCAAGGTTTTGTCGTTGGAGGTACTCAACTTGAACCTCTAAGAGATGATGCTAAGATTTACTTTGGATTATCTGAAGAAGATCAAGCTTGTATGATCAAGGAAATCCTTGTAGGGTCTAGTGCATATGGATTTTTGAACGTAGGAGATGTGATTTTAGAAATAGATGGCATCAAACCAAAAATGGATTGTCTCTATGATGATCCTTTGCTGGGATTGCAAGATTGGGAACTTTTGTTCTCAAGAAAGACCGATGGCAGTTATCGAAAACCAGAAGAAAAAATCAAAGTAAAACTTCTCCGTCAATTCAAACCTATGGAAGTAGAAATTGTCTTGCGATCTTTTTTTGCATCAACCAGCCACCCTGAGAGAATACCCTGGAAGGTTTATGGAACTCAACCCTACATCGTAATCTTAGGATTTGTTTTTATTGAACTCAGTCATTCTTTTTTGGTTGAAAGGTTTGGGAAGCAATGGCGTAGTAGGGCAATTGAATTAGCATTTCTATATGATACAAAAAGGCATTATAAAGATCACAATGAAAAAGACAAGGTTGTGATTATCTCTGATATATTGCACCATCCTGTTAATGTAGGCTTAAATAACTTTCAGTTCAAGCCTATTGCAAAGATAAATCGAAAGCCTATCTTCAACCTAAAACATTTCTATTCCATCATCCAAGAACATCAAGAACAGATCATTGAAATCGAATTTTCAGATAAAAGAAAACTATACTTGGATCTCAGCAAAAAAGAAGAACATCAACAAATTTTGAAAACCTACCAAATCCCAAAAGATGTTTTTTTAAACTAATGCTGGATTTGGATTTGGATTTGGGTCTTAAAGTTATCCCTTTGAAAGAGAGGATGTAGGGTTCCGTTTTTGTTTATGAAGTCATATTGATATAGTGGCATTTCTATAAGGGTCTTTAAGACTATGCTTCGACTTTGGAGTTGAATCCCTGGGGTAAAGAATATTTTACCGTATTCGATGATGGGTTCTCGAAGATCCCATGTTTGTGATGTAAAACGTTGCTCATTGGTGAAACCAAAGAAAGTATATAAATGTCGATTCTTTTGTAAAGGGATGTAGTATGACAAAGAACTTCGGAAAAACAGAGTTCTTTGATGAGTCTCCCATGGAAGTTGATTTTCATGGTAATAGGGAAGAAAAGTGAAATCAAATTTTCCTAATCTATTAAAATTTTGAAAGGACCAGCTATCCATTAGGTTTAGATATGTTAGAAATTCGTTTTGATTTGGAGCGTATGGAAGATTGTATAATGTAGGTAATTCGAAAAAAAGATCACCTTTCGTTGTTTTTGGTTTTTGTACATTGTTAACTAAAAATTCTTTTTTTATCGTAACCTCGAGTGGTTGAGTGAACTTCAAAAAAGGAATTTCCCCCCATAAAACATTGAAACTGAATATAAATAATAATAGGAACTTATATTTTCTCACTCAAACAAACATACAAAATTTTTTTTTCTTGTCAATACCTTTTGATTTCTAAATTCGTATGAAACTTTTTTAAATAACATATGCAAAATCTATATATAAAAAACATTTTTATAGTTTTTGTTTTAATTTTTACGATTTTGTTTAGTCTGATACTTTTGAACTTATTTTCTTTTTTCGCGTGCACTAAGCCTTTGAATAAAACGCTTTGGCTAACAAAAGAAAATGGTTTTTCTTACTTTCCTTATGATAATCCAAACCAGCAAAAATGGTTTAAAGCAACTTTTCATATGCATTCTGAGAGTTTACTTCATTATGAAAGACACTCAATCGAGTCTTTATATAAAGTTTATCGAGAATTTGGTTTTGATGTGATTTCGGTTTCGGATTATAACCATATTTTTTATCCTGATTTTCTCGGTCATGAGGTTGAGTCCTACATCCCAGTCTATGAGTGGGGATTAAATAACAAAAAGCAGCATTTTCTGTCAATTCAGGCTTCTTTTGTTGTTCCTGATCTTTTTCCTTTTTTTCGTTCGCTTGAGAATCTGCAATGGTCGATTTCCCAAATCCGACGTGGTTCTACTTTTGTTGTTTTGAATCATCCTAAGTTGCTAAATGGATTTACCGCTGATATGATTGTTGATTTGGAAGGATTTCAAGCCATGGAGGTTTTTACCCCCTTTGGTGATAGTTTAGACTTATGGGATGAGGTATTATCAAAGGGAAAACCTGTTTTTTCTTTTTCATCGGATGACTTGCATGTTTTTTCAAAAGAAATCATCGATACGTATTTAAATGAATCGTTGTTTAAAACTTTATGGAGGGAATGGCTTTTTTTCAATGAAGATTATGGGAGTGAAGCGTTGAAGCGTTATCTTTTGATAGAAGCTCCCACACCAAAAAAAGAAGATATTCTCAGAAGTCTTTGCAAGGGACGCTACGTGGCTGTAAAACAAAACTTTCCAGAAACTAGCTTTGCTTTTCCTCTAAAAGAAATCATATCAAACGAAAATGTTTTTTCGATTACTTTCAAAGAACCTGTCCAAAAGATTTCTTTTAAAACCAAACATAATCAGACAATCATTGAATTTCATAACCAACAGCATGGAAAAATCAACCTCAAAGGTTTGAATTACGAGTTTATTCGAATCGAGGTTTTCGATCTTCGTGGGATTCTTATAACCAACCCAGTTTTTCGATTAAACAAAGAAATTCCTAATTTTTGTGAGGTTCAATAAACTATAACAAACTCTTCTTTTTTGAATTTATCAAAAATCCAGCCTTCTTTATGAAGGATTTGTTTGTCTTTATGGATGATGTTTTTAAATATTTCGAATTCGCTTTTCAAAAGTAAGAAGCAATTATTTTGCGTTGTTAGTTGGGGAGCTCTTTTTATATAATCTTGTAGAACGTGAATCTTTTGATATTTTTCTTTTATTTTGTTTAGAGAGTCATCTTTCACATAATACCAAACAATACCGGGTAGTCGTATTTGATTTGAAATGAAGACGTTTTTATCCTCACAGTGCCTTTGCAAAAAAGAACCCAATACTTTTGATGTTTTTCTCATGTCGGAGGTGAAGAATAAAAATGTTTGAATGGCAACTACGGCAAGCATCACTCGAACCAAAAGGGAAGGGAAAGATATAGGATTTTTTACCAAAAAACGTAAAATCCAAATCCAAAGAACCACATAAAAAGCTAAGATATATGAAGGTAATTTTGATGGAAGAAATTCATAAACAAAATACAAAGAAAAAAAGGCACTTATCTCATAAAGGATTTTGTTGGAAAGATTGACTTTTTTGTTTTTGGTAAAGAACTTGATTTTTTTCAGAATATAAAAAAAACTTGATTTTAAAACTTTAAAAGTTTCTAAACTCCAAGGAAAAGAAGCTATCAGGATTGAGAGAAAGTAATAACCTGGTGGACCCGTTTGACCAAACACAGAGCCACCCACTCTCTTGAAAATATACCAATCCAGAAACCAAATTACAAACTCACGTTGATTGCTTTGATATAGATATAAAAACCAAAAGGATATGGGTAAAATTGAAAATATAAAAATGATAATTATTTTATAAATATTTTTTAATACATCAAATTTTTTTTTAGCGATAAACAACAAAAAAATATAAAAAATATTAATCAATAAAAAATTAACAAGTATGACTGGACCTTTGATTAAGGTTCCTATGATCAAAATGAAAATCAAAATAAGCCCAAGACTTATTTTTTGAGCTCCATCTTTTTGATACCAGGCATAATTAACAAAAATCATTAAAAACTGAAAAAACAAAAGAAGGAAATCAGTCAGAGCAATCCTAACATAGGTATTTATGATCAAAAAAGAAAAGAAAACCAAAATCCCCAAAACGAAAAAATCAATCTCTCTTTTTCGAAAGTAAATCCTCAAGGCAATAGGCAGAGAAATCAAAAAAAATAAAGACAAAACTAAATTTATAAAACGAACGGCAAACTCGTTAACACCCCAAAGTCGATAAGAATTCTCGATAAAAAAGAACAAAAGTGGAGGTTTACGATGAGGTTCTGATAAAGGAAAATTAGGGATAAATTGATGATCAGGATGAATCAGAAAGTGTAGTCCAAAACCTGCATAGGCTGCTTCATCTTGCTCCCACAAAGGTTCATTTATATCTTTCAAAATGAAGACAAAAACCAACGCTAAAAGAAAGATATACTTTTGATTTATTATTTTCATGGATAAATTTCAGAGATACGAAGGGGGACATCATTTTCGTTATTTAGGGTAACTTTCCCTTGGAGTTTTACAGGTTTATCAAAAATGATCTTTCCGTTGATTGTTAATTCAGTGCATTCTTTTAAAGAAGGGATGAATTGGAAGTAGTTTTCAAAATCTTGAATATGATCGTATTCACGACTAAGTTTGACGATGGGTTCACTTTTTATAGAAGCATTCATTACCAAAGCGAATTTTTCATCAAATTCATAAACATCACTTCGTTTAATTAATAAGTCATTACACTTTTTTACAGGGGCAAAACGACTTCTTGGGACCCGTATTACTTTTGTTTTGGGAAATTGTCCAATGGCGGAACCCATAGCAGTTTCTAATTGGAACACAGAAACTCCATCAACTTCTTTGGGATTTACAATCAAGCTTAGTTCTAATTGTCCTTGTTGTAAGAGTTTGTTTAAAGACTTCAGATTCACCCAAAGGTTATTGATGTTGAAGTCTTTAAATCTTGTTGTATCTTCGAAGTCTTTTTTATTCTCAGGTGGCACTTGGGCGGTTTCCAGTAGCTCTATCCTTTGGGTAAGTTTATTGCGAAAGAGGATACCTCCTTTAATGTCTGCAGGGGTTTTTAATGTCACTTCACTAATAAAATCCAAATTTTGATCTATCATGTAGGCTAAAATTGATGGTTCAAATGTAGCTCCTAAATTGTCTCCATTGGAAATGAAGGCATATTCAATCCCCATAGATAATAGCTTATCTAAAATCCCAGAAATTTTTAATGAAATATAAACATCTCCATGACCAGGAGGACACCAGTCTTTATTTTGTGTGCCATCACCTATGGGCTTCAAGCTCTTTTGTTCGATTCTTGGAACTTGGTTTTGTATAAAACTTTCTGGAAGATTTCTTGAGGAATTGATTCCTCGAATGCCAGCATATTTTAGGGTATCTTCGTGAGTATTAAAAGAATTCATAAAAAGTAGAGGAACCTCTATTTCGGTGGATTTTCTTAGGATTTCGATTTGTTTTATGATCACATCCAAAAAGGTCAAGTTGTCTTTGATTTTGAGTAAAGTTTTTGCTTTGTTTAAACCCATGGATGTTCCTAAGCCACCATTTAGTTTGATTAACACAATTCTACTAATAATTTCTTTCGTTAGCTCAGAATGATAATCTAATTGATAGGGTAGTTTTTCTAAATCAATTAGGTCATTTTGACTTAACTCTTCTACGTATTGAAAATTCATTAAACCAGATTCTCCTGAATAAACTCGATGAACTTTTTTTATAAAATCTTCAATAATAAGAGGATGAAGATCTTTTGATTTCATTCGGTGTTCGATTTCATTTTTGATGTTTTTGAAATTAAGGTCTGAATATTTAATCATTTACATCCTCTTCGTTGGAATTATGAATCTTGAATTTTATTTTTGTTAAACTTGCAAGTAAAATGCAACTCACTATGTCAAAATTCTTCGAAATCTTGACGTGATAAAGTATTAAACTTTTTTAACTTTGTATTTATTTGAGAATTAATTAATAAGCGATAATATCTATGGTCGAGAAAGATACTTTAAACATTTTGATAGCTGATCCTGACGAAGAATTCGCTGATAAACTTAAAAAAAAATTAGAATTTTGGTTCAGGGAATTTGTCTTAGTTTACACTACCACAGAAAAAGAGCAAATTATACCTATTTTGCAAGGTAGAGAGATAGACTTTTTGATTACAGAAGTAGAATGGGGGATTGATCCTGCTGATTTCATCGATAGTTTAGTGAATGAGCCAGTTATCGCAGAAACAATGGTGGTAGTGATATCAAATTATTCTGAAATCATGTTTGAAAACTATGTTTATAAGAACGGCATCATAGAATTTTTCCATAAAAAGAACTTAGATTATTTTCTGTTGGAAAACAAATTAAGAAACTATTTTCGAATCCAATTTAATAATAAGATATTATTTAAACAAATTAGTGACTCGATCCGAAGTTTACAGATTGCGAGAGGCATTTCAGAAGAACAAATCCAAGAACTCAGGGAAATGGTTATCATTATGAAAGAAGAGTTGGAAAGAGAATACAAAAACAAGATTCGCTTAGAAGAAGAAAAAAAGAAGATTCAAACCATTTTTGGACTTTATGTGGATCCCAATATTATAAACGGAATAATCAGTGGCGAAATACCATTAGAACAAAAAGGTGTAGAAAGAGAAATCAGTGTCCTTTTTGCTGACATTCGTGGCTATACGGCGATTGCAGAGAAAATGAAACCTACGGATGTCGTTTCGTTTTTGAATGAATACTTTACCGCCATGACGGAAGTAATTTTGAGCTTCAATGGTTTGATTGATAAGTATATCGGAGATGCCATTATGGCGATATTTGGTGCCCCACTACCAAATGAAGCCCACAGGGATTTAGCATTACAAGCAGCTATGGAAATGCAGAGTGTTTTTGAATTGTGGAATCAAAACTGGAAGCGAACCTATGGTATCGATGCTAAAATGGGTATTGGCGTTGCATCAGGTGTAGCTACTTTGGGGAATTTTGGATCCTTCCAAAAGCTGTCCTATACTGCCATCGGAGATACCGTCAATATCGCAGCTCGATTAGAATCGATTGCAGGACCTAGTGAAGTTTTAGCAAATGAAAATTTAGTTATGTTTTTATCTGATGAAATCAAGAAAAGATACCAATTCGAAGAAATCCCTTCTATTGAGCTCAAAGGAAAGATTGAAAGAATCAAAGCTTATAGAGTTAAGTAAACAAAATACTTTTATATAGTTCATTTTCTTTGATGTATTTTTGAATTTCATTGAGTTGGATTTTGGATAATTCACCTTTTAAGTGTAGATCGATCTCTTTGTATTCTTTTTCATGAATTTCTGTATACAATCCAAAGCCTGCTTTTCGAACCAAAATATCAGCGGCAGTTAAAATAACTCCCAAAGTACTTTTTTCTTCTAAAGGTAAATGTCGTTCTTCGATGGTTTTTACAACAAAGCTGGGTAATTTCCAAAACTTCGATGCTTCATACCCCATTAGGGTATGATCCACCCCGAACTTTTCTATTTCAATCCATCGTATGTCTTTTTTGGTTTCGAGGAATTCTCTTAAAACTTCAACATACTTTTTGCGATCAATCATGTTGAGAATTACCTTGCCTATGTCTTGTAGGAGACCTCCAATCATCCCTTTATCAATCTCTTGTTTTCCTAAAAACTGTTCTGTTAGTTTGGATCCATAAATGGCAGTAGCGATAGAATGTTGCCAAACTTCTTCTCGAAATTTTCGATAGTTTCCATGAGCAAAAATGGAATCATTCATGGCAACCACAATCATAGAACGAATCAAGCGAAAACCCAAACGAGCAATGGCATTTTGTAATGACGTGATTTCGATCCCACGATTGTAGAATGGGGAATTTGCAATTTTGATGATTCGTGAAACCAAAATCTGATCTGTCTGGACTAGTCTACTCAGTTCTTTGAAGCTCAGCTCATTGTCATCAGGAAGTGCCATTACTTGTATGAGAACTGGAGGAATAATGTTTAAGTCTTTGACTTGGATTAAATATTCATTTAATTTCTCACGGGATGGTTGGTATGTATTTGTTTCCATTTCTTATTACCATATAAAATGCTTGTAAAACACAATCAATAATATTTACTTATTTTATAATGAAAAAAATTTTATTAGTAATAAGTATATCATGTTACAATCTTGTTATAACTTCATGCAAAAAATCGTCAGAAATGTTTACAAAACCTGAAGAACCATGTAAAAAATCCATACTAAACGTTGATTACTCAAAGATGAGTTGTGTGCCAGCAGGGTATGTGGTGTTGGGATCCAATCGACCTTCAATCGATGAAGACACAGGAAAGGTTGTTCATGATACTTTCCCTGAGCATCAAGTTTATTTGACCTCTTATTGGATTGATCAATATGAAGTTACTTATGGTGAATATCAGGAATGTGTAAAAGCAGGGATTTGTTCTTTTGCAAAGCCTAATTATCAAGGCTTTTCTGATCCTATGCAACCTATGGTGGGAGTAAATTGGTATCAAGCTCATGAATATTGTCGATGGAAAGGAAAGCGATTACCGACAGAAGCAGAATGGGAAAAAGGAGCTCGTGGCGAAAAAGGAGAAATTTTTCCATGGGGAAATGAACCAGCAGATTGTCAAAAGGCAGTAATCAAAGAAAATGAGAAAACAGGCTGTGGCGTTGGAACCACTTGGAAGATAGGAAGCAAAGGTGCATTTCGTTATAATTTATATGATATGGCAGGGAATGCATGGGAGTGGGTTCATGATTGGTATGCGGAAAATTATGAAATATGCGGAATGGATTGCCTTTCTCATCAACCGAAAGGACCATGTCAAGGTGAAATGGAATGTTATTCAAAACGAAAAATTGTAAAAGGTGGTTCTTGGTGGTGGAAAGGAGAATACGCTCAAGGCTATAACCGACGGGCTCATTTTCCCAAAAATCAACCTTTTCATCACTTTGGATTTCGCTGCGCTGTTGATGGGGAATGAATTATTTTTGGGATATTGTGTAATAGTACTTTAGGATTTTTTCGATCCCAACTCGATGGATACGGTTCATCTCTCGATGGAAACGAATTGCCCAGTCATATAAAATCCTTTTATCACGATTGCTTAAGTGTTGTAGGTGACCTTGGAAAAGATTCTCTAATCTTTTTCGAGAATGATAATGTACCTTCTCCTGGATTTCTTTAATCATGGGTGATGACATAGAAGTAATCCATACCGTTTCTACTCGATAAAAAGAATCTTCTAAAACTTCTAACGCATTTTTAGCTGCTTCTTCTCTTCGTTTCTTGTTTTTTTCTAATTGTTCCTTGATGGATTGGAGATCTACTACTGTTACGTTAGATAAAGTCTTTACTTCCTCTTCTACATCACTCGGGATTGCTAAATCCATAATGACTAACTTTTGCTTCTTGATCTTCGAAACTATTTCTTTTGTCAAAATGGGGTATGTTGCAGAAGTGGCGGTCACAATTGCACAAATTGGTTGGGAGTATATTTTTTGAAATCTTTCTTGATCTAAAAACACATCCAATCCAATTGTATCAACATTAAGTCTTACTGCTTCTTCTTGTATTTTTTCGAGGGTTCGGTTTACCCAAATGACGTTACTCCCATTCCATTTTTTGATATATTCAACACTTGCTTTGCTGATAGGACCTGATCCAATAACAACAAAGAGTTCTTCTTTGGCTGCGAAACCTCCTAATTTTTCTTCTAAGTTTCTTATGCTTAAAGATGATATTGATAATGGTATATTGGATGGTATATGTTTTCGTATTTCCTTACTTTCACGAAAGATGGATTGCCAAAACTGATTCATAACAGAATCTAAGAGCTGGTTCTGGAAACTCTGTTTTACTGCTTCTTTGAGTTGGTATCGGATTTCGGTTTCTCCCAGAACCATGGATTCTAAACCCGCAGCAAGTTTTAAAAGATGTAATGCAACAGGTCTTCCCGTAATGTGTTCAGGTTGAATAGGGATTTTGGGAAAGTTTTCTAATATATAATGATAAAATGCTTTGTGGTTTTGAGGATCATGGATTTTGTAAATAACTTCAACTCGATTGCATGTAGAAAGAAAAACAAAACTATCAATCTTATAAGGAGATCGCTGGATGATTTCTTTTACTTTGGAGAAATCCAAGCCTTCTTTCCAAGGGGTTAAGAGCTCCAAACTATCCATCATTTCATGACTTACTTTGATGACGCCTAAAGAGTTCATATGGTTCCTTTTTTGGCTTTGATATAGTTTTATTCCAGATTTTATCATATGAAAAATTAAAGTTGTCATAATGTTGTCAAAAGGAAAATTTTTCGCTAAAATTGAGACTCATTTTTATTTTTGATACCCACTTAGAAAATCCAAAAAACGAAAAAGTATTCCATTCGAAGTTGGAATATGGATCATGGATTCTTCGATATTGAAAGGTTTAATATAGGTTTGATTTAAAGCGTTCAAATCACTTTTCGAATGATGATATAATTTTTGGATGCTATCTAAGTTAGTTTCTAAGTGAAACTGAAAAGCCCAAACGTGATCTTGATATACGAAGCCTTGATGTTGGGTTGCATCGTTATAAAACAAATGTTTGGAACCATTCGGGTTATCAAAAGTATCTCCATGCCAATGGAATGCATGGAATACATCAGGAAAAATACCGTATTTCTTTGCTTCATCAGTGGAGTTGACTATATGCCATCCGATTTCTTTGTGATGATTTGGGTATACTTTCGCACCCAATACTTCCGCTATTAATTGAGCTCCGAGACAAATACCCAAAATCTTTTTTTGTTGTTTAATAATTTTCTCGAGAAAGTATTTTTCTTGCTTCAACCATGGATATTGGTCATCTTCATAAACACTCATGGACCCCCCCATGAAGATAAAAAGATCATAATCATCAATATTTGGGAAGATTTGATTTTGATAAATATGGAAACCATTTATGATATAATTTCTCTCTTTTACCCAATCGAAAATCGCTGCAGGATCTTCGAAATCAACGTGTTGAAAATAGCATATTTTCATATGAAAACAAAGTAATAAATTTTATCTAAGCTCTCTGAAAACGAAATTTTTTTGTAATCCTAATAACTTCTTGAAAAAAATTCGAGTAAAAACTTCTGCGCCATATTGGTTTAAGTGAATTGTA
Organism: Leptospiraceae bacterium; assembly: GCA_025059995.1. Taxonomy (NCBI): domain Bacteria; kingdom Pseudomonadati; phylum Spirochaetota; class Leptospiria; order Leptospirales; family Leptospiraceae; species Leptospiraceae bacterium. Next base: position 61,964 of record JANXCF010000003.1, on the reverse strand, counting down.
TCATAAAAGTAAGTCAAGTTTTCTTCATCATCCAAAACAAAACGTAAATCCAATAATATGACATTTGGATTTAACGAAAAGAGAGTCTTTTTCCAGAATTCAAATTTTTCTTCTTTTCGAAGATTTTTTGCAAAAAAGGAATAGGGTGGGAAAACAACAATCAAACCTAAATTTTGTTCTTGAATAATTTTATATAAATTAGAAAGTCTGAGGATAAATAGCCTTTCTTTTTGTTCTCGTTCTGGTTCGTTCATCAATTCAATTTCCGAAAGTCTGCATGTATCGAGAACGGCTTTTCTGTGAGGTTCATCAGTTATTTGGATTTGGTTTTGAAAGAAAGGGATTCCCTTCGTTGCATTCTCTATACATTCATGAATCGTTTTTGCATAGATCCCAATGCTATATTTTGCATCATTGATATAGGGATATAAGCTATTTGATTTTTCTTGGTGTTTTTTGATGCTCTTCCATCTGCCAAAAGGATTCAAAAGAAAATCCTTTAAATCTTGTTGGTAAGTGAAAATCTTCACATAGAAAAATCGATAGTCCTCAAAAGTGATTTGATATTCATTTTTTTTCAACAACTCCATTGTTTTTTGGAGCTCAAACTGAGCTAACATGGAACGATTGGCAGTTTCTAAATTGCGGCTTTGTTGCCATGGAAAATCCAAATCAGCAAAATGTATAATGTATTTAATCTGCGGATGATATTGAAGGGTATATTCCAAAAGTAGAGTTTGGGTTTCTAAAAAAGCTGCTTGTGTTGCAATGCTCTGGAATTTCCAGTGGAGGTCATTAGCTTGTGCTAAATCATTCAACAAATCTAAAAGTATCCCTTGATGAGGAACGGAAGTACCTACAATGAGGAAATTGGGTTTTATTGGGGATGTTTTGATGATGTGTTTGATCCTCAAAATATTTGCTGCATAGGATTGGGGTTTGAGAAAAAAATCATACCAACCCAATCGAAGAAAGATTTCTAAAAAAACAATTAAACTGATGGGGATTAAAAAATATCGACTCAAAAGAAACTTCCACAACTCCTGCCAACGACTCTTCATTCGATAAACTTTTTTTTTGACTAATTATAGGTCAATATCTACTCTAACATCAGGTTGGGTTGACACTTGACAAAAAAAGAAAAAAAGTTTCTTTATTCTCATGATGAAAAGTGATACTTATAATCCTTTACTTCATCTTCAACCACATCAGCCGATTGATTTTACAACAATCATTGAACGAAAAGGAATGGATTTTCTACCCACATTGGAACATTATGAAAAGTTAGCAAAAGAAAGAATCCAGAAAATCAAAAACAATCCAGAAGTTCCTGATTTTAATAATACCATCTTGGCTTTGGAGGTGGCTCCCCAAGAGTTGTTTGAGGTTCATTCCATTTTTCAAGTTTTATTTAATGCAGAATGTATTGAAGAAATCCAAGCAATAGCTCAAGAAGTTTCCACGTTTTTAGCAAGGTTTTCTAATGATGTTTTTTTAGACGAAGAGTTATTTCAAAAAGTTGATTATGTTTATCAAACCAAAAAAGGAGTTCAAAACAAAGAACAAGAACGACTCCTTCAATACTACTGGAATCAATTCAAAAGAAATGGAGCTTTACTTCCGCCAGATCAAAAACAACAACTTCGACAAATCGATGAAGAATTAGCAAAACTTTCTCCAAAATTTTCAGAAAATGTTCTGAAAGCAACAAATGCTTTTGAATTACATCTTACCAGCGAAGAAGATCTGAAAGGGTTACCAGAATTCCTGAAAGAAAAAGGCAAAGAGAACGCAAAAAAACGTAACAAAGAGGGCTATGTTTTTACCCTCCAATTTCCTGAGTATTTACCATTTTTGACCTATGCAGAAAAAGAAGAACTTCGAAAAAAACTCTATCTTGCTTATCGTAGTCGGGCTTTACAAGAAAATTTTGACAATCGTCCTATCATTAAGCGTATTTTGGAACTCAGAGAGAAAAGAGCTAAGCTTCTTGGATATCAAAATCATGCAGAGTATGTATTAGAAGAACGAATGGCAAAAACCCCTAATAACGTTTTTGAGTTTTTAGAAAAACTCTATCAGTATGTTTATTCCAAAGCCAAAGAAGAACTACAAGAATTGGAATTATGGGTTAAAAAAAATTTCCCCGAAAAAGAAAAACTTCATCCTTGGGATTATCGTTTTTATTCGGAGAAATACAAAAAAGAATTATTTCAATTAGATCAAGAAGCTCTAAGACCTTATTTTTCTTTAGAAAATGTGATTGAGGGGATTTTTTTGGTGGCAAACAAGCTTTATGGACTTTCTTTCCAAAGAAACGAGAACATTCCTGTTTATCATCCAGAGGTTCAAGTTTATGAGGTTTATGATGAAGATAAGAAATTTTTAGGATTGTTTTATTTTGATCTATTTCCCAGAGAGACAAAACGAAGCGGTGCATGGATGACCACTATTAGAGAGCAAGGTTTGTTTTTTGATGAAGTGATACGCCCTCATGTTGGGATTGTTTGCAATTTTACAAGACCCACAGAAACCAAACCTTCTCTATTGACTTTGGAAGAAGTGGAAACATTATTTCATGAGTTTGGTCATGCACTGCATGGACTTTTTTCGAATGTTACATATCGAAGTTTAGCAGGAACAAATGTCTATTGGGATTTTGTAGAGCTCCCTTCTCAGATCATGGAAAATTGGCTACGAGAGAAAGAAACTTTGGACCTTTTTGCTCGCCATTACCAAACCAAAGAACCTATTCCACAAGAAATCTTAAATAACATAAAAAAATCAGAAACATTCCATGCAGGGATACAATTTCTCACTCAACTTCAATATGGTTTTTTGGATATGTATTTTCATACGACACCATATGAAGAGATTACCGATATCCAAGAGTTTGAACGAAAAGTCACAGAAAAAACACGATTATTTGAAGAACCAAAAGAACTATGTATTGCCACAAGTTTTTCTCACATCTTTGCTGGGGGTTATTCTGCAGGGTATTATTCCTACAAATGGGCAGAAGTCTTAGAGGCTGATGCCTATCAGTTCTTCAAAGAACAAGGCATTTTCAATCGTGATGTTGCAACACGCTTTCGAAAAACCATCTTAGAAAAAGGAAACACAGAGGATCCTCTCGTCCTCTACGTACAATTTCGAGGAAGAGAACCCCAAGTGGAATCCTTACTCAAAAAATTCGAATTATTGAAGGAAGACACCCGAATGGCCGGGTAAAAGATCCTCTCGCAAAAAGGAAATTTCTATCTTTTGAGGTTGGATAACTAAAAAGAACGTTTCTTCTCGAAAGGAGTGGGCTTGAACATTTCCATCTAAGTTTCGATAGAGGGGGATCTTGATTTGGTATTGGTAATAGTAAATCCATCCTTGAGGACCTATTTTTCTCAAAATACGTTTTCCTTTTGGAGCATAATGAATTTCCCATGAGGGTGATTGTTCTGGTCTTGGAAAGATACTATCGATTAAGGTTTTGGCAAGGTTTTTCCCTTCTTCGTAAGAGGGTGGTTTATTAGGCTTTGCCCACAAAACTACACAAGAAAAGAAAAAAATACTAATGACCTTCAAACTCACAGATTGTAAAAACAGGAACTTTAGCTTGTTCTTGAATTTTTTTCGAACCCCCAAGGTCAGGTAAATCCACAATGGCAGCGACTTCCACGACTTCACCACCTAACCTACGGATGAGTTCAATCCCCGCAAGCATGGTTCCACCAGTGGCTATCAAATCATCTATGATAACTACCCGATCTCCTTTTTTGCAGGCATCAATATGAATTTCGATTTCTTCTTTTCCATATTCGAGTTCATATTCTTGAGAGATGGTTTTCCACGGGAGTTTTCCTTTTTTACGAATGGGAACAAAAGAAACATTCAGGGCATAGGCAATTCCAACCCCAATCAAAAAACCACGAGCATCAATTCCAGCAACGACATCAATTTTTTTGTCAATATACCTTTGTACGAAGGCATCCATGAAACCTCTAAGAGCTTTTGGGTCTTGAAATAGGGGAGTAATGTCCCGAAACATCACGCCTTCTTTTGGCCAATTAGGAATGGTTCGGATTTTTGTTTTTATATAGTCAGCAGTTACAGAATGCATGCTGTAAATTTTTTTTTACATAAATAAAATCAAGTAAATCTTACTGTAATTTGAGTTATATCAAAAAATTGATTTGTGAGTCAAAACATGATTTGACGAAGTTTTTCGACAAATTCTTTTCGACTTATGAAATTAGAAAAAAAGTTAGCTATTTGCTCCATTCGAAGAACACCCTTTGCTCAAATTGCGAAAGGCTTAGGAAGATTCCCTGCCCATCACTTAGGAAAAATGGTAGCAGAAGATATTTTAAAAACAACTGGGATAGACAAAACAGCGATTGATGGTGTGATTGTAGGTGAAGGTTTCCCGTTTGCTCCAAACTCAGCGAGGGTCATTGCCAATCTCGTAGGACTGCCGGATGAAATTCCCGCCATCACGGTAAATCAAAATTGTGTATCATCCATGGAAGCAGTAGTAGAAGCGGCAAGAAGGATACTTTTAGGTGAGGGTTCCGTTTTCCTTGTGATTGGAGAAGAATCCCAAACTTCAATGCCTTTTATCATTAAGAACGCCCGACAAAACAAAAAAACCGGAAGTTTGGATAAACTAATCAAATTACTTCCAGATAAACTCCCCGAAGGAGTCGAAATCAGAGATACCTTAGAAGATGGATTAGGGGATGGAGAAACAAGTTATGGCATGGCAATGACGGCAGAAATAGTTGCTCAAAATTATAAAATCTCTCGACAAATCCAAGATCATCTTGCTTATGAAAGTTTCAAAAGGGCTTATGAGGCAACTAATGAAGGTAAATACGAACCCTTCATGATAGAAGTAATTGATGATGAAGGAAATCCTTTGAAGGCAGATGAGGCGGTCCTTTTAAGAAAAGGTATTGTTGAAAACCCCAGCCGCATGGAAAGAGCTACTTTACTTTTTGATAACCCAGCTATGAAGTGGGAGGAATTCAAAACAAAATATGCAAAGGACCTAAAAAATGACATTGGTCCAACCGTGACCATCTTTAATGCTTCTCCTAGATCTGATGGAGGCGCAGGCTTGATTTTGACAACACCAGAAAGAGCAAAAGAACTGGGACTACCAATCCTTGCTTACCTCACAGGATGGAAGATGAAAGGAGTTCATCCTAACATCATGGGAATTGGACAAGCAGTAGCAACTTTGGAATTACTAAAAGAATTTCAGTTATCTCCTAACGATATTGATGCCATTGAAATTCATGAAGCATTTGCTGCAACCGCTGCGGGAGCTTTAGAAGAGATACGACTCCAAACAGGATTTGATTGGCAAAAACGCTTTGAAGAAAAGCGAATCAATATCTACGGTGGTTCTATTGCCATAGGACACCCTTTTGGTGCAACGGGGATCCGTCTAATAGCCAATGCTGTAATGGATTTTCAATACAACCACGACATCAATCGAGTGATTACGACGGCTTGCGCTCATGGTGGGGTAGCAGGTGCTTTAATGATTGAGCGAGCTCAATGATTTAAAAGAAACATCCTTCGGGATGTTTCTTTTTTTTTTAGGTTCTTGTTCGAATTTTTTCTAAGACAATGCGATTTTTATAAAACCCACAAACTGGACAAACTCGATGTGGTTTGATCAAACTCCCACAATTCTTACAAGTCACCAGATTGGGTTTCCCTAAAGCATGATGGGACCTTCGTTTTCGCTTTTTTTCTTTTGAGATTTTCCTCTTTGGAACACCCATAATAAACTCGCTTTATGAAAGATTGTGAAAGATTTTTTTTCATTGCTATTTTGACAACTCAAATTTTTATCATTAAATCAGTTGATGTGAATAAACATTAAAATCAAGATCAGAAATTTTTCCTTCTTTGAATAAATAATAACCTAAAGTTGCGATCATGGCTCCATTATCAGTGCAAAAGAGTTTATTTTTTGGGTAGTAGATTTGAACATCCATTTCTTTGGATAATTCGTGGAGCTTTTTTCGTAATTCCTCGTTGGCTAAAACCCCACCTCCGGCTTCAACCCTTTTGATTTTCGTTTTTATGATGGCACGTTTTAGCATTCTGATAACAAGTTCAAAACATGTTTCTTGGAAGTCATAGCAAATATTTGGAATAGAAAAAGAATTTTGTTTTTGTATAAGGTATAATAAAGCAGTCTTGATTCCAGAAAAAGAAAAAGTGATTTCTTCTTCGTGTAGATCTTTTAAGATTTTTGGGAAGAGTTTTTCATCGTTTTTTTGTGGTTGGTGTTTTTTTGCCATCTTTTCAATTTGAGGTCCACCCGGATAGCCTAATTGTAAAAGACTTGATGCTTTATCGAGAGCTTCACCAAGAGCATCATCCTGTGTGTTTGCAATGGTTTGGAGTTTTCCTAAACCTTCCACATGATAAATGGCGGTATTTCCTCCCGATAAAAGTAAGCCCAAAAAGGGATAGGTTGGTTCTTCTTGTCGTTCCAAGAAGTTTGCATAAAAATGAGCCTCAACGTGATCTACAGTTACAATGGGTTTTTGATAAACCAAAGAAAAGGTTTTTGCAAATTGTCCTCCTATCATCAAAGAGCCCACCAGCCCAGGTCGGTTTGTAACGGCAACATAGGAAATGTCTTCTGGTTGGATTTTGGAGCTTTTGATGGCTTTTTCGTATACTTCGTTGATTTTTAATAAGTGCGAACGACTGGCAATTTCAGGAACAACGCCATAGAATTTTTGGTGTTCTTTGATTTGGGAATACACCACATTCGATAATAAAACCTTTCCTTCTTTTACGAAGGCAATGCTGGTTTCATCACAAGAAGTTTCAATCCCCATTCCAATCATATTTTATTGATTTTGTGTGAGAGTTTGATAGAATTCAGGATTTTCCTTCTTTAGGATTTCTAATACTTTATCGCAATTCACTCGGTTGTTCCTGCAACTTATATAAAAAAGTTCCATATCGGATTGTTTTGATCCTGTGATTTCATTTTGAATTCGTAGTTGAATAAAATGCTTGATGACCCTTTCTACATCCACTTTTGTTGGTTCGGCACTACATGAGGCGAATATCAAAAACAATAAAAGCGATTTATTCTTCATGAAATACTCCTTGAATGTCTTTGATATGTTCAATTTCTTTTATATCAAGATCAAGAAAATCGACTTCCTTTTTTTGGGAAACTGGAATTATGATGGAACTGACTCCCAGATTATGAAGTTCTTTTACTCTTGCATTGATTCTGGGGATAGGGCGGATTTCTCCTGTAAGTCCGATTTCTCCTAAGAATGCTTTTGTTTTAGGAATCGGTTTTTCCCAGTGGGATGAAAGGATTGCCGTTGCAATCGCTAAATCTAATCCCGGTTCGTGAGCAGTTAGACCACCTGCTAAGTTCGTAAATACATCTTGCTCGTTAAGGTTGATTTTTAGGAACTTTTCCATCACAGCAGTAATTTGTATCACTCTTCGAACATCAAGACCTTCCGCCATTCGTTTTGTTGGTCCATGATTGGTTCTTGTTACCAATGCTTGGACTTCCACAGCGATGGAACGGCTTCCTTCTAAAATGGCTGAGTAAGCACAACCGGCGCTTGGCACTCGATGGATTTCTTGAGGGATGGTTTGTAAAACCTTCAAGCCATCAGGATGCATCTCGAAAAGGGCTACCTCTCCCACATTTCCAAAACGATTCTTTATAGCCCGAAGGATTCGAAAATGATTTAAACGATCACTCTCGAAATAAAGCACGGTATCCACCATGTGCTCTAAAAGCTTAGGTCCTGCTATGGTTCCTTCTCTTGTGATGTGTCCAATCAAAATCATGGGAATATAGGTTTGCTTTGCTATTTCCATCAACTGAAAAGCTACGTATTTTAATTGGGATACCGTCCCAGGTAAATTTCCGTTTTCGGTTTGAATGGTTTGCACAGAATCAATGATTACCAATTCTGGTTTTTCCCTCAATACGAGAGCGATGATTTTTGATAAATGGGTCTCTTTGGAAAGATAAATGTTTTTTCCTGAGATTTTCAAACGTTCAGCTCGGATTTTGATTTGTTCTGGTGATTCTTCTCCTGAGAAATACAAAACTTTTTTTTGGGATTTGGCAAAATTTTCAGCAATAGTGAGCATTAAAGTGGATTTACCAACACCGGGTTCACCTCCTAGTAAAATCAACGAACCTGGAACAAATCCTCCTCCCAAAACCAAATCCAAATCCGGTATACCGCTTTTAATCCGATAATCTAATTTTGTATTGATGTCCGATAAATCTTGAATGTGAATGTCTTTGAGATCTTCTTCAATGGTGCTTGCATCGATTTCGATGATAGTATTCCACGAGCCACATTTATGGCATTTACCATTCCATCTTAGATGAAGTTCACCACAGTTAGAACAAATATATTTTCTTTTTTCTTTCATCACAAAGTAATAATCTTTCAATTTTACTTTTTTTTTGAAAAAATCAAAAGCAGTTTTAAAAACTTTCTAAGTTATCAAAACGAAACATTTCTGGTCGATAGGCAAGTTTGAAGCTACCTAATGGTCCGTTTCTGTGTTTGGCAATGATGATTTCCGCTCTTCCGAAATTTTCGGGGTCCTCTGCATCATTTTGGTCGAACTGTGTTTCTCTGTGGATAAACATTACAATATCTGCATCTTGCTCGAGAGCTCCTGATTCCCGTAAATCCGAAAGTTGAGGTCGTGCGTTTTCACCTCGTCTTTGCTCAACAGAACGATTCATTTGAGATAAAGCAAGAATGGGCAGATTCGTTTTTTTTGCTAAAAGCTTCAAGCTTCGGGAAATACTGGCTACTTCCACTTGACGTCCAAATTTTTTGGTCTCAGGATCCGATAAAAGTTGTAAGTAGTCGATGATGACAATGCCAGGTTCTTTCCCTTGTCGACGTAGTTCAATCTCGAGTTTTCTTGTTCTTGCTATGCAATCCCAAATATCTAAAACTCCCGTATCATCAATGTAGATGGGAGAAGAAAAAATCCTTGCTATGGCTTCTTTGATGGCATCGTATTTATGGCGTGGGATATGTCCGCGCTTAAGATCACTATGATTGATTTGGGCTTCAGCACTCAACATCCTCAAGATTAATTCCATTCGGCTCATTTCCAGAGAGAAAATGATAACAGGTTTTTGGTAATACATGGCAATGTTCATGGAAATGTTTAGAGCAAAAGTGGATTTTCCCATTCCGGGTCTTGCCGCAAGTAAAATCAACTCTCCACCTCGGATACCAGATGTCATGCGATCGAGTTCATGAAACCTCGTAGGTTGACCCGTTAATCCTCCTTTTGCTTCAAAAAGTTTCCCAATGTATTGTAGGAATTCTTCTTTAAAACTTTCAATCGGTTGTATGCTGGAGACTATGCTTTCTCCCGTGATTTTCAATAATTCTTCTTCGACTGTTTTAATAAAGCTTGCTTCGTTTTCGTGGGGTTCGAAGGCTTTGTTTGCAAGTTCATATAATTTTTGAATTAGCTTTCTTCTGACGGAAAAATTGTGAATCCTTATAGCATGATGGATGGCATTAGTAGGAGAGGTGGTTTTATCAGTGATGGAAAATATATACTCAGCTCCTCCGACTTCTTCTAATTTGTTGTGATCTTCTAAATATTGAATAAATCGAATTGGCTCAATTTCTGTTGTTGAATCAGACTCACGGATTAAATGTTCAAGAGATTTAAAAATGATTTGATGAGACCTCAAAAAGAAGTCTTCACTTTTGATGATATGGGAAATCTGAAAGAAAATATCTGGGCGTATCATGATACCGCCCAGCACTTGGATTTCTGCTTCTATGTCTTTGGGTAAATCCAAGCTGGATTCAGTAGGAATAATAAACAACTCCTATGAGTTGTTTTTGGTTTCCTCGGGAGAAATTTCTTTGTTTTCTTCTGTTTTTGTTATTTCTTCTTTTTCTTGTGTTTCCTGACTTTCTTCTTGATATGGCACCACCTTGACTATTATTCCCACTTGATGTTCATCAGATAATTCGATTTTGATTTTAAAATCTCCCAATTGTTTGATAGGTTCGTTTAATAGAATTTTTCTTTTGTCAATCGAGACTTTAGCCTTCTCTTCTAAAGCCTTTGCCACAATTGCGGGTGTCACAGATCCATACAGCTTATTTTTTGCTCCAACTCGCATGGGTATTTCGATTTCTTTAAGTTCTTCGAGAATCTTTGCTATTTCTTGGACTTGTTTTTTTCTTTTTTGTCTTTTTATTTCGATGATTCTTTTTTGATGTTCTAATACTTTTCTACTGGATTCATCATAAGGAATCACTAATTTTTTCGGTATTAGGTAATTTCTCGCAAAACCTGGGGATACCTTAACTACATCACCAGCATCACCTAAATTGGGAATATCTTGTTTTAAAATTACTTTCATAAGTTCCTCCTGATTTAAAATCAAAACGGTATATCGTCTTCCGTTCCATCCAAAACAGGATTGATATCTTCTGAGGATACTGGTTCTTCCCGTTGTTGGGATGTTTCAGATTGGGATTTTGGAGTTAAAATCTGAATATTATTTACTACTACATTGATTGTGCTTACAGTCTTTCCTTCTTCATTTTGCCATGAATTTTGACGTAGTCTTCCTTCAATGGCAACAAGCATCCCTTTCTTTAAGTAATTACGTGAAAATTCTGAAAGCTTCCCCCACGCAATGCAAGGAACGAAACTGGTTTCCTCTGCAAGTTCACCATTTTGTTTTTTAAATCTTCGGTTGTTGGCTATGTGAAACGTGCAAAAGGAACCTCCCGATGATTGTGCAACTCTAAATACTGGATCTGCCGTTAATCTCCCAATCAAAAAAACGTAGTTCATATCACTCATACTAAAAGTTAGTTACTCTTTTTTTGTATTATGTCTTTCTTTTTTGAACTTTTTTTTAAATAAAATTGTAAAATTTTTGGGTGGGTTTGGAGTTTAAATTTCAATTCTGATGTTTTGTTTTTATCCATGATGAAATCACCAAAAACATATATTCCACTTGTGAATTTACGTCTTTCGTATTGGAGATCCTGTCTTCCTTTTATATCTAAGTTTAAGTTTTTCACTTGGAATTCTTGAAATATTTCTTCTAGTGTTTCTTTGGCTTGCTCAATGGAAAGCTCTGGACTCAAAATAACTACCAATTCATATTCACGGTAATGAGTCATCATAAAATAACTAAAAATTTTTTTTTCAATATTTAGTCAAACAGCTTTATAAAATTCCTAGTTTTTCTCTTTTTTACTTTTTTGTAAAGATTTTTACATAAATTGAAATTTACAAGTTTTTCTGTTAGTTTAATGCGTTAAACATGAAGAAAAAATCAATATTTCTCATCTTGATTTTGCCCTTACTACTCATATACAATACAAAGCCAAAGAATGTAATTTTACTTATTGGTGATGGAATGGGGATTGGACACATCTCAGCTGCGATGTATAGCTCTAACAAACATTTGAACATAACGAAGTTCCAGCACATTGGTTTTACAACGACCCATTCTTTGGATAACTTAATTACTGACTCAGCTGCCGCTGGAACTGCCATCGCAACTGGACAAAAAACCTACAACAATGGAATTTCGGTCAACATGCAAAAGGAACCCATCAAAACCATTATGGAGTATGCTAAAGAAAAAGGATATGCTTTTGGAGTAGTGGTGACATCTTCGATTGTTCATGCAACTCCAGCGGTGTTTCTGGCTCATGCTCCACATCGAGAAGATTATTATGATTTAGCAATGGATGTGGTTGAGATTGAACCTGACGTTGCTTTTGGTGGTGGTATTGAATACTTTAAAAACCGACCCGATGGCATAGATTTAATCAAAAAATTAGAAGAAAAAAATTATCGCATATTTTATGACTTAAGCGAGATAAAACGTTTTCGTGTGAAGGATCCAAATCAAAAGTTCATAGCATTACTGGCAAAGGATGGACTTCCACCTGCTATTAAAACAGAGCTGAATAAAAACTTAGAATATTATGATTATCTATCCAAAAGGTCTGATTATTCGAAATCTCGTCCCAAAGATGCGTTAGAAGTCATGACAAGAAAAGCATTAGAAGTCTTTGAGGCAAAGAACAAACCTTTCATTTTAATGGTTGAGGGTTCACAAATTGATTGGGCATCCCATGATAACAATTTTTCGTATTTGTTAGAAGAAATGTTGGATTTTGATAGAGCTGTTGGCGTTGCGTTAGAATTTGCTCAAAAGCACAAAGAGACCTTGGTGATTGCAACCTCAGATCACGAAACTGGCGGTTTTACCATCACCAGCGGTAAGCCTGATCCAAAGAAACCTAACCAATGGGAATTCCAAACCAAATTTGCAAGTACACGCCACACAGGGGTTTTAGTTCCCGTATTTGCTCATGGACCAGGTGCCGAAGTTTTTCAAGGTTTTTACGATAATACAGACATTTTCAAAAAAATCAAAGTACTATGGATTGACTAATTTACTAATCAAAAAGTCTTTTTGGTTGTGTTGGGGATTTTCCAAGACTAAGTTCAATAGGTCTTGTAGTTTTTCCCCAATTTTTTTTCCTTGATACCCTGCTTTTTGTAGGTCAATACCATTTACAGCTAAGTCTTTAATAACCAGAGGTTCGTTATCTAAAGAAAATTTCAACCACAGATAAAACTCTAAAAGTAGTTTTGAAGTTTGAATTTTTTTTTCATTCAAGTTGAATGATTCTTGCAGAAACCATTCTTTGAAGTTATCTAGGAATTTTAATGAGTTTTCACCTAATTCTTTTTTGATTTTGCTCAAGATTTCTCGAAAGCCTCTGAGTTTCCGTTGGATTTCTATTTTTGAGTAATCTTGTAGGAGCTTGTGATTTATTTCATCACTTGTGAATTCAGAAAAGGGATGATATTTGATAAAATCTTCTATCAAGGTGATATATAAAGAAATGTGTTGGATTTTTTCGTTGGAGAATTTCCAATGCTTTCCTACTTCATAAGAAGAAAATTTATGACTCCAAAACCAAAGTGCCATTTTGAAAACATCACTAGAAAACTGATCCAAATACAAAAACCAATACCTTGATGGTTCTTTGATTTTTAAGAATGAAGCTGGTAAAAACAATTCTAATAGATTTAATTCATATAGTTTCTTTAACATGAAAGAAGTTTGTTTAGCTTGAAAAGACTTCCAAAGTTCGTCCGTAAACCTTTCGATGGATATACTTTGGATGGATTTTCGAACAGCTTCGTTCTTGATGGCAGATTCTGTTTTGTCCTCGAGTTTGAATCCTAATGTAGAAAGAAATCTCAGAGCTCGTATTGGACGAAGACCGTCTTCTAAAAAACGCTCAATGGGATTACCCACAGAACGAAGGATTTTTTTCTCAAGATCACTCATGCCATTGTATAAATCAATGAGTTTGTTTCTCAAAACATCATAAGCAAAGGCATTGACCGTGAAGTCTCGTCTACTCAGGTCATCGTAGATGGTTTTTGCATAATCGATCTTTTCCGGATGTCGATGATCTCGATAGATTCCTTCTTTGCGATAAGTGGTGCATTCTATTTTTAAACCTTCGAAAAGTATTGTTACGGTGCCATGCTTGATCCCAGTTGGAATGACTTTGTGAAATAACTTGCTTACCTCTTCTGGTCTTGCATTGGTGGCTATATCAATATCTTTTGAACGATAAGCACGCTTCAATAAAACATCCCTCAAAAAACCACCAACAAGATAACACTCAAAATGGTTTTGATGAAAAATTGAAGAAATTTTATAAATTTTTTTATATAAAACTTTATCGATTAATTCTTCTAAAAAAAAGTCAATTTCCATTTAGAATGATTCAAAATTCTATTGTCATGAAACCAAGAAACTAAATTTTTATCTTTTATCATGACTTTTCGTGGGGAGTCTTTATGAAGTTTGAGTTTTCACGAAAAGGCTTTCTTAAAAAGTTATTTTTTACAAGTAGTAGTGTTCTTCTTTTGAGGGATTTGTTTTCACAAGCCAAAAGTCTTCCTAAAATTGAGTGGCGTTGTGTCTCGAGCTATCCTCGTAGCTTAGATACCATTTACGGTAGTGCTGAGGTGATGGCAGAATATGTTCGCAAGATGACCAACGGAAAATTCAACATCAGAGTCTATCCAGCAGGTGAACTCGTCCCAGGTCTCCAAGTCATGGACGCTGTCCAAAACGCCTCCGTCGAAATGGCTCACACCGCTTCCTACTACTTCACAGGAAAAAGCGAAGCTTTAGCCTTCGATACCGCAGTTCCCTTCGGACTCACCGCAAGACAACAAAACGCTTGGCTCTATCATGGAGGTGGACTTCAACTTATACGTGAAATCTACAGTGAATTCAACATCATCAACTTTCCCGGTGGAAACACAGGAGCTCAGATGGGGGGATGGTTCCGAAAAGAAGTCAACACTTTGGCAGACCTAAAGGGATTGAAGATGAGGATACCGGGGTTAGGTGGGAAGGTGATGAGTGCTTTGGGAGTGAATGTTCAGGTGTTGGCGGGAGGAGACATATATCCAGCGTTGGAGCGAGGAGCGATTGATGCTACAGAGTGGGTAGGACCATATGATGATGAGAAGTTAGGATTTTACAAAGTAGCAAAGTATTACTACTACCCAGGTTGGTGGGAACCTGGAACAACCCTAACATTCTTAGTGAACAAAAAGTCTTGGGAAAGTTTGCCAGAAAACTACAAGGCAATCTTAGAAGCAGCATGTGGATATGCAAATGTTGATATGGTCGCAAAGTATGATGCCAAAAATCCAGAAGCACTTCAAAAAATGTTGAAACAAGGTGTTCAACTTCGAAAATTCTCTGATGAAATCATGAATGAAGCATATAAAAAATCAGTAGAAATTATGGAAGAATTAGCATCAAAAGATAAAGTATATAAAAAAGTTTATGATTCTTGGAAAAAATTCCGTGGTGATATTAACGATTGGTTCAAAACAACAGAACTAACCTATGCAAGTTTTGGTTTTAACTTGAAGTAGCTTTATTTCTATGGAAAACTATGGAAAACCAGAAATTTGAAAAGTTGATATCTCTATCAACAAAAATCGATGCTTTTATTAACAAGATAGGTAGATTCCACATTTGGCTTGTTGGGATCATGACCATCATTTCTGCATATAATGCTATCACGAGATATTTGGGTAAATATTTGGGATTGGATTTGAGTTCGAATGCGTTTATTGAAACCCAGTGGTATCTTTTTAGTTTGATTTTTCTTTTGGGAGGGTCTTATGCCTTTCTTCACAATGCTCATGTCAAGATTGACATTCTCTACAATCGTTTTTCGGATGAAGTAAAAACAAAAATCAATCTTTTTGGAACTCTTTTTTTTCTCATGCCATTTAGTTTATTGATGATTGTGGTTTCAATACCCTCTGTTGTGAATTCTTGGAAGGTTCTCGAGATGTCCCCTGATCCCGGGGGACTTCCTCGCTTTCCTTTGAAGACTTTTGTGCCCATCTCTTTTGTTCTTTTACTTCTACAAGGTATATCGTATTTTATTAAAAATTATATTCACCTAAAAACTCATAAAGAATTCCCCGAAGATCGACCTATTACGGAGAAAAGTATATGATGGAAAACATTTTTGGTCCTCTGATGTTTATTGGATTACTAATCTTTGTGTTCAGTGGTTATCCTGTGGCTTTTGCTTTAGCAGGAACTGGGATTTTCTTTTCTGTCATTGGCATATTGCTTGGTATTTTTGATTTTTCTTTTTTTAATACACTTCCTGAAAGACTCTTTGGTATCATGTCCAATTATGTTCTTCTTGCCATCCCGTTTTTTATCTTCATGGGCACAGTTTTAGAAAAATCCAAGCTTGCTGAGAATCTGCTTACAACCATAGGAATGCTTTTCGGACCTCTTCGAGGTGGATTAGCAATCGCTGTTGTTTTTGTAGGAACTCTTCTTGCAGCTGCAACAGGTGTTGTAGGAGCCACAGTGGTTGCTATGGGCTTGATTTCTCTTCCCATCATGTTAAGATACAATTACTCAAAAGAACTTTCAGCTGGGGTGATTTGTGCCTCAGGAACCTTAGGACAAGTAATCCCTCCAAGTGTGGTTTTGGTGGTATTAGGAGATCAATTGGGTGTGTCTGTCGGGGATTTGTTTTTGGGTTCCGTGTATCCAGGACTTCTTCTTTCGGGATTGTACATTATTTTTATAATCATTGTAGCACTGGTTCGTCCTGATTTGGTGCCTGCATTACCTAAAGAAGTTCGTAATATCCCCACAGTGGAGCTCATCAAAAAAGTAATTTTTGTTCTCCTGCCTCCTTTGTTTTTGATTCTGATGGTTTTAGGAAGCATTTTCGCTGGGATTGCAACTCCAACAGAAGCTGGAGCCTTAGGTGCAGTCGGAGCAATGATTTTAGCCGCACTTAACAAGCAACTCAATCTAAAAAACCTCAAAGAAGCCATGGATGATACCGCAAAACTAACAGTTATGGTGGTTTTTCTTTTAATTGGCTCAACCGTATTTGCCTTAGTCTTTCGTGGTTTCAATGGGGATGTTTGGATTGATCATTTGCTTACGAATCTTCCAGGAGGAAAGTGGGGATTTTTGTTTTTCGTGAATTTTGTGATTTTCATTTTGGGGTTTTTCATTGATTTTTTTGAGATTGTGTTTATCGTCGTTCCCATGGTGGTCTCTGCCGCTATAAAGTTAGACATTGACATGGTTTGGTTTGGTGTGATGATTGGAATGAACCTCCAAACATCGTTTTTGACACCTCCTTTTGGGTTTTCTTTGTTTTATTTAAAAGGAGTAGCTCCACCAGAACTCAAAATCCAGGACATTTATCGTGGAGTTGTGCCATTCATAATAATACAACTCATAGGTCTCATCATTATGATCGTTTTTCCTGAAATAGTAAATTATTAAAATGCTATGAAAGTCATTATCAAAGTGGAAGGTATGACTTGTCGCCATTGCGAAATGGCAGTAGAAAATGCTGTAAAAAAAATTCCCAACGTCATCAATGCAAAAGCCAATCACCAAAAAAAAGAAGTAGAAGTGGAATACGAACACCGTATCCAACTCGAGGAAATTTATCAAGCCATTGAAGATACAGGTTATACCCCCATTCGAGTTTGAGTATCAGGATTTTTCTTAAAATTCCGATTTTTAATTTAGTGTTTAAATTTTTAATTGTAATTTTATTTTTTCTCATTATTACAAACGAATTATCATCAGAAACCTATGGACTCAAGGATCCCTACTATCCACAGCACCCATCCGGAGAGTTACGTCTAAATTATTACTACGATCGATCAGGTCGTTGGGTAAAATTTTCTGACTGGATACCTAATCATCAAAAGAAATTCCAACCCTTGTTTTTAGAGGATTTTTACTTGTTATACGGTCTAAAAATTGGTTATAATGTTCCAGAGCTCAAAGAGGCTATTTATTATCTATACTTAGCGCTTTCATCAAAATTTCGACATCCAAGAAATGCTCTGTGTAAAATCCAAAACGAAGAAGAATACCATAAATACCGTTTATTAATGTTTATGGAAATTCATTTGTTATTAACAAGAATGTATTTACGTTTGGGTTCTTTATACGATAAAAGGCACTTGTATTTTCATGATTTGGATGTTGCGGATGATTTAGAAGTTTCTTTCCTGATCGCAAGAACGTATTATAACGAAGCTTTGAAATTCTGGCAGAAAGCCAAAGAATATGCAGAAAATGCAAGTGCTTACGTTTTTACGTTGGATTTGGGTTTGATAGAAACCCACCGATATGAAATTATCCATAAGCAATTGGATTTTGAACGTATCATCAAGCGACATTTGAATCGAGTAGAAACAAAATTAGAAATCATTGCTCAGTTTTTAAACCAAGAAGGGCGACCTCGCCCTATAAAACAAAAGATGCTAGACGAGGTCAAAGGCATGTATGATCAAGATTTTTCTTACGAACCTCTCACTGAACCAACACTGAATCCTCACTGGAAAGAAGAACCTTTTTTTCCAGACGAGTGAGGAATTGTTCAAAAAGATTTGCTTCAACTTCTGAAAGATAAGCCAGATTTTCAGAATGATTGGGATCAAAAGAAATAAGTAGTTCATAGATTTCTTTCAGATGTTTTTCTTCTTCTTTGATGACACTCATAATGGAAATATCAGGTAATTTTTTCTTTAAGCGTTCTTCGTAAATTCCAAAAACCAAACTTGCTCGTTCTTCTATTAGATACGTAACATAGGCATAGCAGATAAAACGCAGGTCTTCTCGTTTATAGCTTTGTTTGAAATATCGATATACTTGTAAATCCAATCCATGGAAATAGCGATAAGCTTGAAAACCCAACAAAAGATTGCTATAACGATAATTCATTTCTTGGCTCTTCTCTGGTAAAACTTTCTTCATCATTCTTTTGAAAAAATAAGCATGACGTGCCTCTTCACTTGCATGGGATAGTATTGATTCGTTTATGTATTTTCCTAAGTTTGCTTTGTGGATTTTTCGGGAACCCGAATGTTCTAAAAAGCTCAAAGTATTTAACCATTTTGCATGGAGTTCCGGTTGTTCGATAATTTTTTCTATAATCAATTCTAATTTTCTTATGTGTTCATTTCTTTTTTGCATAGATTGATTTTTTTTGTTTCAACAACAAGACAATTCAATTTTAATCTATGCTGTAGTCTCTCTTTGATAGAGTTTTCCACGCCAAAGCCAAATCAATCCGGCAATAGCAATCACAATACCGACAATTTGACTTTGGGTGAATCCATACCAATGCCAATTTTCGAAGTAGTAGGCCGGAGGATTTCCAGGCCAAAAATTATGATGTATTAAATCCTGACCGTTATAACTCGGATGAGGTAAAATCGGTATCACAGCATCATTGAGGCGAAGAAACTCAACCAAAAACCTTGCAATGCCGTTGTAGATCATCAAGAGAGCTGTCATAAAGCCGGGTTTGAAATTCATGTGACGTCCTTTGAACCACATCCAAGCAAATAAAATCCAACTCAAAACAGCTTCCATCAAGGGAGTATTCCAAACCCGAACCCCCATAGTGCTCATCACAGATTTGGGTCCGTAGACCATTGTAAGCAAAGGAATGTCAACATTCGAGGCATAGCCATAACAACCATCACCACTAATTAAACAACCCATTCTACCAATTCCATAACCAATCGCTAACATCATAGAGTAGATGTCTCCATACGTCCAAGTATCAAGTTTTTTGATTTTTATATGAATGTAGATAAATAGAGCTGCTCCAAAAACTCCTCCATAAAACACCAAACCACCACGACTAAAAAGAGACTCCCACAAGCCAACGGCAATTCCAGGGTATTTTTCTCCCATGCCATGAAAATAAAACAAAACGTATTTAAGGGTAGTCCAAAAGCCTTCAGGATCAGGTATCCAAATCCTTTCCCAAACCTCAAAAACAAATCCAATCTTTGCTCCAATGATGGTTCCGATTACTGATAAAAACACATGGGTTTCTACGGCTTTAGAGTCTAAGTTTTTCCTCATGGCTTCTTTAGCGGCTAAATACGAACCTACTAAAAAAGCCAACATCATCATTAAACTAAACGTAGAGATGGAATTGATGGAAGTTCCAGGAATAGTAAAGCCAAGTGGGATTTCTGCAATCATAAATCACACTCTTTTGGATTTTGAATTTTTAACAACTAAATATTTTTAGATTCCTTGTCAAAAAATTACGATTCGATTAGATTTTCGAGTTCTGGAATGGTTTTGGGAATGGATTCTGACAAAACCCTTGGAACTCCTTTTGAAATCAAAATATTATCTTCTATTCGTATTCCAATCCCTTTCCATTCTTCTGGAACCTCCAAACCATGAGAAAAATACAACCCGGGTTCAATCGTCAAAATCATGTTTTCTTCGAACTTTCTATAAGGCGGTGATGGTTTTTGATGAAATCTTTGGTAATATTGACTTCGGCAGATACGATCATGCTTTTTCTTGAAAGGGAAAAGATAAAATCCCTTGTCATGAACATCATAACCCAACCAATGACCAATCCGATGCATGAAGTATGGTTTATAAAGTTCTTTTACGATGATTTCTTCTATCGAACCCTGAAGGATTTTTTCTTGTTTTAGGAAATCAATAAGCACCAGTAAAGCAGAGTAGTGTACATCTTCAAAACAACTTCCGATTTGGGATACTTCGATAGCTTTCCTTTGAGCCTCCAAAACTACTTCATAGAGCATCTTTTGGATAGAGATAAATTTTCCACTTTTAGGAAAGGTTCTCGTAATATCAGTATTTAGATAATGTTTACTGGCACCTGAATCAATCAGAATTAAGTTTTGTGGGTTTAGCTTATCTCGGTTTTGGACATAGTGAAGGATACAGGCATTTTCCCCCTGAGCAACAATGGGCGGATAAGCAGGTTGAGCATCATGTTTTTTGTAGGTTTCAATTAGTATGGATTCAAGTTCATATTCATACTGGCATGTTTTTAAATTTTTCCATACTTGGTAAAATCCTTCTTTTGTAATTTCCATGATGGATTGTATCTCTTGGATTTCGTATTCTGATTTTTTGATACGAAGTTCAAAAAATAACTCATATGAATGAAAAATCCTCGTAGGGAAATAAACATTAGCTCTTCCCCTTCGGATTTTGTATTCAAGATTTTGAAAAAAATAACGATCTAACTCTTCATTCACTCCAAAAGGAAAATAAACTCTTTTTTTGTTTTCTAAAAAATCAAAGAGCTTGACCTTAAAGGAATCATAAGGATATACATTTTCAATAAATTCTAAATAAGAACGAATCTCTTGATGATTGGGTTTGACACCGGTCCAAATTTCATCCTCAGATTTTGGTTCATTGTAAAACAAGATCACATTCTCAGGTGTGATTATCAATGCCGCAGGAGAAATCTCCAACCCTGTTAAATAAAAAAAATCCGTATTTTGGCGAAAACGGTAATAAATCGAATCATACGACAGAGTGGGGATAGCCGAAATCACAACACAAACGGAATTCCTATCTAAAAAATTCTGCAGCCTCGAAATCCTTTGTTGGAGTTCTTCTTTTGGTATCGGAAAATACAATTTTCTCGGAACTTGCCAGTTGATTTTCGATTCTGCCATCATGTTTCCGTAAGTGCTTTTTTTTGGTAATTAATGATTTCTCCAAATAATACATAAAGACGAAAACTTCCACAAAAAATAATGAATTTTTTTTCTTTTATGTTTTCTATAAATTCCTTTAAATCATGGAAGTAAAGAACTTGATTTTGAGAGGTATTTTGTTCTAAAAACTCAGGCTTTCCTACAATCACTGGGTTGGAAACAAAACTTTGGATTTTGGTCCAACGATAGAGCCGATTTAGATTTTTATAACTTCGATCCTTCAAAAAACCCACCAAAAAAAGAGAATTCTCGGGACCAAGTTCAGCAAATTTTTTCTTTAATGAAACCAAAAAAAAATAAATTGCTGAAACATTATGAGCAACATCATAAATAAAATACTGATTTTGGATTTTGTGTATTTCCAAACGTCCTTGAGGGCTCTTGAGCTCCCGATAAACTTTTAGAGATACTTTTTTTTCTTTCAGATTTTCAAAAACAAAACAGGCAAAACCCTTGAAATTTTCTAAATAGATCCAATGCGGTCGTAAACAAAAATAGTAAATTTTCTCAACATTTATGGGAATTTTTTCTATATAGGGTCTTAGCTGTTGATCTCCGATAAAAAGCTTTTTCGTATTTAAAGAGATAATTCCCAATTTTTCTTTTAGGATTTTCTCGTGGGTAGATCCTAAGATCTTTGTGTGATCCAACTTGATGGTAGTTAAAATCACTACCTCCGGTTCTACTATCTTGGTTGCATCAAGCCTTCCACCTAAACCCGCCTCGTAAATTTGAACTTGAAGATTTTTCTCATAAAACAAATACACACAAAAAATTGTAAGTGCTTCAAAATACGTAAGTTTTTGGTATTCATCTAAAAATTCTGGTTGTAATATCGTTTCAAAAAACTTTTGGTAGTAAAAGTTTAGGGTTTGGATATCCAAGCTCTTTTGCTGGATTTGAATTCTTTCCGTAATGGAAACTAAATGGGGAGAAGTATAAAGTCCAACAGTATCACCATCAAGATAAAATAACTGAGACAAAAAACTTCCTGTAGAACCTTTCCCATTGGTTCCTACGATGCTAATTTTTAATGGCTTGATGGGAAATAAAATTTGAATTTTTTTATAAATTTTTTTTAAAATTAATAGATGTTCCTCGTAAAATGCTTCTGAAAAGTTTCGTGATTTCTCTGGATTGACTCTTTTGTTTAGATCCTCTTCAAAAAAAGTCATTTTAAGTTTTTTAGGATTAACTGCTTGATTTTTTGAATGAGAGGTTCTTCAATTTTTTTTTCTATAAAGAGCTCGCTTTGATAGATTGCCTGATAAAGAAACATCCAATAACCTTCAATTACTGTTGCTTTCTTTTTTTTTGCCAGCTTCAATAGGGGAGTTTCGATGGGATTATACACAATATCCATCACAACTTGATCTTTGTTAATCAAGCCTTCATCGATAAACAATTTTTTTTCTGGAAAGTTTTTCATTCCAATAGGTGTTGTGTTTATGATGATTTCGTAGTTGTCTTCTAATTTTTCGTTTTCGATGAACTCCACTGGGTGTCCCTTAAATTTCTTGAGGAAGTTTTTTCCTTTTTTGGGGTCTCTTCCTGTGATGACGATTCTTTTGGGTTTTTCGTAGTGGATCAAGGCTCCTGTTATGGCACTTGAGGATCCACCATAACCCAAAATCAAAATTGATTTGTCATGAAGAGATGACACTTTTTGTAATGCACGTAGAGCTCCAATGCCATCAGTATTGTAAGCCATAATCTTTTGATCTTTAAACATCAATGTATTACTTGCATGAGTGAATTTCGAAATCTCATCATGCAGATGTGCAATTTCATAAGCAAAACTTTTATAGGGAATCGTTACTGATAGACCCTGAACGTGAAAGTTTTTTAATAATGTTTGAATATATTTTTTTTCGTTTTTGTTGAGTTCTGCAGCAAAAGGAATATATACAGCATTCATTTTATAATGTGAAAATATGTGATTATGGATGATGGGACTTAAACTATGGGATAAAGGATTTCCAATGATACCATATACTTTTGTTTCACCATCGATATTCATAAAGTGATAAATCAGAAAATTTTATTGTCTCTTAATGACAATCTTTTAATCTCGTTAGAAATCATTGAGGAGCCATTATTATGGATGATACCATCATACAAATTCTACAATACATTGCAGAAATCATAGCTTACTCTATTGTGTCTTTCATTGGAGCATGGTATTATTTTGTCTATAAACGAAAAGCTTTGCCCGGTAAACTTATCGGAGCTTGGATAATTGGCTTTATTGGTGCTGTTTTGATTACTTTACTTTCTGGCTCATGGTTTATTCCTTTAGTAAATTGGCTTATGAGTCCCAAGTTCGGTGAAAGCTTTTTTGTTCGTGTGAACTTAATCACCGCTTTTATTGGAGCTTTTGGGATTTTGTGGTTATACAATTACGTAAATCATGATCGAGAACGCAGAGATTAGTTAATTCTTGGCCAACCCGGCGGCAACGAATCATCAAAATTCTGATTTCCTTGTTCTTTTAGTTTGAGTTTTGTGAACATGTCATGAAACATTTTCCCATCCCATGGATTTTCATAAAAAATTTTTACGATTGTGGTTTTTTGATGATCATCAATGATTCTTATATCCACTAATCTTCTTCCGGGCAAAATCAACATTCGAAACCCTAAAACTCCATCGGTATTCTCATTATAGTATTTAACAATTTGAAATTTGAGTTTTGACTCAGAAAGCTCATCGATGAATTTTTGAACAAAATCTTGGATTGCTCCATTGTAATAATAAATCCTTGTTTCGGCATTCAATCCAAAAGAAAGTAAAGCCAAAATAAACAATAAGAATTTCTTTTTCATACCTAAAAACTCGGATTATAACAAAAAAACTTGATAAAAGTGAAACAAAGGTTTTCTTTTAGTTATCGAAATACAAAGAAACATGAAAGAAAACAAATTCAACCAAAATTCCATACAAATAAAAGATTTACTTTTTTTTGATAGTTTAGCTTTATATTACGTATTGCAAGAAACTCCTTTGAATGTTTTAGCCACTGCTTTTCCTGTGATGGATCCGAGACTATCAGCAACGTTGTTAAGTATCTTGAACGAAAAACAAAAAAAGTTATTGTTCTTTGCCATTGAAAGAGAAAAAGACTCCCAAAACCTTCATTCCCAAGAAGCCCTCAAAAGTATTGCAGACATCGCCCAAAATCTTTACGAAAAGGGTTTAATCATCAAACAAGGTATTTATTTTTATGGAAAGAAAAAAGAAATCCCTTAGTTTTGGATCGGTTTTAGTCCCCAAATCTCTTTTGCATATAGCTCAATGGTTCGATCCGAAGAAAATCTTCCAGACCTCGAAGTATTGATTACCATTTTTCGAGTCCACTCTTTTTCATTCTGAAAATCATTTTCTATCGTTCTGTGAGTTTTCCAATAATCATGAAAGTCCGCCAAAAGAAAATAAACATCTCCACCATAGGTTAAAGCATGGAATAGTTCTTGGAATTCTCCTGGTCTCGATGGATTGAATACATTATAAAAAATAGAATCAAGTATTTTCTTGATTACTTCGTCTTTTTTATAGATTTCGACAGGGTTATATTTGGGTCGTAATTCATCTAACTCTTGAATGGTCTTTCCGAAAATATAAATGTTATCGTGTCCTAATTCTTCGAGCATCTCAATGTTTGCTCCATCGAGGGTAGCAATGGTTAATGCCCCGTTGAGCATGAACTTCATATTCCCTGTGCCAGAGGCTTCAGTTCCCGCAGTTGAAATTTGCTCAGATATATCTGCTGCTGGGATGATGAGCTCAGCTAAAGACACCCCATAATTGGGTAAAAATACTACTTTCATTTTATCTCCGATGTCTCTATCATGATTGACTTTATCAGCAACAGCATGAATAAGCTTGATTATTAGCTTTGCTCGATAATAACCTGGAGCTGCCTTACCACTAAAAATAAACACCTTCGGATAATAAGCAGCATCAGGATTTTCTTTCAAATAGAAATAATCGTTAATAATTCTCATCAAGTTTAAATGCTGACGCTTATATTCATGAATTCTTTTTACATGGATGTCAAAGATACTTTGGGGATCAATTTTGATTCCTAAAGTGTTATAAATATACTTTGTCAACTGTAGTTTCTTTTGATACTTTATATCTTTGAACTTTTTTAAAAATTGATTATCATCGAGATAATTCTCAAGTTTTCTTAATAAAGTAAAATCCTTCATCCAATCTGTTCCAATCGCTTCTTGGATTAACTTTACTAATTCTTCATTAGCACTAAACAACCATCGACGAAAAGTAATTCCATTTGTTTTGTTTTGGAATTTTTCTGGAAAGAGTTGATAAAAGTCTTTGAAAACTTTTTTCTTTAATATGTCTGTGTGGATTTCGGAAACACCATTTGTGATCTTTGATCCTACGATAGCTAAATTTGCCATGCGAATCTTTTTAGGAAGTGTTTCCTCAACAAAAGAAACATTTCTTATTATATCTTCACTCACTCCTTTTTGACGAAGTTCTTGCAAGAAATAGTGATTCATTTCATAAATAATCTCTAAGTGTCTTGGAAGTAAATAGCGTAGTAAATCCACATCCCATTTTTCCAATGCCTCAGGCATGACAGTATGATTCGTATATCCAAAGCATTGTTTTGCCAAATCCCAGGCGTATTTGAAATCAAGCTTGTGATCATCAACCAGAATCCTGATGAATTCTGCGATACCAATAGCAGGGTGGGTATCATTCAATTGAAAAAAGATTCTCTCAGGAATTTTGCTATGATCTAATGTCTCTTCTCCATATTCATAAAAAACTTCTACCAAGGCATTATGTATGGTAGCGGAGACTAAAAAATATTCTTGCTTTAATCTTAACTCTCTTCCTTGAAGGTTATTATCATTTGGATAAAGCACTTGGGTAATATTTTCTGAAAAAATCTTCTCTTGGACAGCTTTTACATAATCCCCATGACTGAAAAAATTAAAATCAAATTCTTTCGATGCTTCTGCTTTCCATAAACGTAAATTCACAACTGTGTTCGTTTGAAACCCTGGAATAAGCATATCATAAGCTTGAGCATAGACCTGTTGGTCGGGTATCCATTTTCTTCTTTTTACTCCATGAAAATCAACATATTCCTCAACCCTTCCATAAAATCCAATTGGATATATATATTCTCTTCTTTGGATGAGCCATGGACTAGGAATTTCTAACCAGTGATCAGGATGTTCTACTTGGTTTCCTTGATAAATTTTTTGTTCAAAAATGCCATACTCATACAAAAGACCACAGCCAGTTGCAGGGTAATCCAACGAAGCCAAACTATCTAAAAAACAAGCAGCAAGCCTTCCCAAACCTCCATTTCCTAAACCTGCATCTGGTTCTTCTTCAAAAATTTTTTCTAAATCAAAGCCTAATTCCCTACTTATTTCTTTTGCTAAATCATAGAGTCCTAAGTTGATTAAATTAGCTTTTAGCATTTTCCCCATCAAAAATTCCATGGATAGATAATAGACTTTTTTTGCTTTTTGTTTTTTATAAATTTCACTTATTTCATTCCATCTATCGATAAGATAATCTCTAATTGTATACGCTAATGCTAAAAAGATGTCTTTTTCATGGGTGTTATAAACATACTTTCCTACAGTGTACTCTAAATGATGAACAAGATGTTTTGTAAAAGATTCTTTATCGATTTTTGTTTTTTCTCGAAGTAGAGTTGCAAGTTTACTTTCTATTGATAACATAGCAAAAATTCAATTAATAATCTTCTTGTGTCAATTATTTTTTTTAATTTTTGGTGCTTTCGATATGACAGGATAACGAAACCATCCTCTTGGATCCACATTATAGCTATCTATATGAAAAGAAATAGCAAATCTCTCTCGTTTCCATTGAGATTGCTGCCACAAACGAAAAAAGGTATTAATGTAATTATCTAATTGAGACTCTGAGATGTTTTCTAACACTATAAGAAACTTCTCGAAATAGGGGAGGGAATATTGTATTTGAGGGAGTTTTTTTGTTTTGTAGTTCAGTAGTTTTGTTTTGATTTCCTCAGGAGAAAGAAGTTCTTCGATTGCTAATTTTTCAATCATGGCTAACAATGGATAAGGCATGAGGTCTTTTTCGTCTGTTTGTTTTTTTTCCAATGGTCGTAATTCTGCTGATGGTGGCTGGTTGGCAATCTTCTGAGCAGTCTTGATGGGCTTGGTGTATTTATCCGTATATTTCGAAATAAATTCCAAAAATCCTAAAAGAAAAGGTTTATCAACGCCAGCAATTGGAGCGAGTCCCCCAGAAGTATCACCATCCATCGTTGAGTAACCTACACTTGCTTCACTTCGATTCGAAGTTGTTAACAAGATTGAGTGGGTCAAATTGGCTAAGGTCCAAACGATGGGACTTCGGATGCGAGATTGTAGGTTTTGTAAAATCAAATCATGCTTTTCCCAATCAAACTGAATCGAAAAAGTTTTTTCTAAATGATCCATCAAAAACTCAAACACATTTTGAATATCTAAATTAAAATGATCACTTTGGATTTCTTCTGCTAATTCATTTGCCAATAGAAAAGTCTGTTCTGAGTTTTGCTTTGTTTTTTGATAGATTGTATGTAATACTTTGGGCATAAGGGATTTGATTTGTTCTTCTTCTGTAAGTGAAGAGAAGTCTTCCAAGGATATTGGCAGTTTCGATTTCTTTAGGAAATTTTTTATTCCCATTTCTATGACAGCTTTTCGAACCATTTGGTATACCAAAATGGCACAAACAGAAGAATCAGCTCCACCCGATAAAGAAATCGTAAATCCTTGATTTTGGGTTTTTCTTAAATAATCAAATAATCCAAGCCTTTCTGCATCCAAAAATTCTTGGTATTCATTTTGGTGTTGATTCTCAATCAAAGGCAGTTGTGATACATGACTATAGTCAATGAGAATAAAATTTTCGTTTTTTATTTTTGTTTCTTCGGTTTGAATTGTAGCTTCAAATATGGGTCTTTTTTGAGATAACAAAGGAATTTTTAAGATTTCAATTTGTTTTGTTTTTTTTCTATCATTTCTACGTGAATATATGCGATCTCGTTTGTTGTGTACCTCCCGAAAATCCAAGTTAAAACTTCGAATCACAACATCTGAAAAGCTGAAGCGTTCATTTTCATAGAGCATTTTTCCATTCAAAGAAAGAAGAATACTTCCATCGTAGATGGCTTTCCCTGCTTCATTCCCCAACAAATTCACACTTAAGTAATAACTATATTGATATTGCGAAATAGTGATCGCAATGTTTTTTCTGATATTGTGCTTTCCCAAAGCAAAATGCGAAGCGGAAGGATTCAAAATCAAATCCAAATCATGACCATAAAAACGCAAAGAAGGACGATGA
Source organism: Leptospiraceae bacterium (assembly GCA_025059995.1). Taxonomy (NCBI): domain Bacteria; kingdom Pseudomonadati; phylum Spirochaetota; class Leptospiria; order Leptospirales; family Leptospiraceae; species Leptospiraceae bacterium. Next base: position 33,407 of record JANXCF010000003.1, on the reverse strand, counting down.
ACTACCCAACTATCTTCGCAAATTTCAATAACCATCCGGATGTTAGCAAATTCAAATATTCCCTGACCGAAGTAAAAACCAAACTCTTTTTTGTAAATTTCATGTTGTATCCTTTTCCAATTGGCTTTATATGGCACGAACCATCGGGGTTCATAATGAATACCCTCACCAGCCAAATAACTTTTTGGAACAATAGCCAAGAGCTCACCACTATAAATCGCTGCCATTGTGTTGTATAGATTTCCCCTCATGTAAAAAGGAAGTCCAACAAAAACTAAAGTATTTGGTAATTGTTTGGTATGATTTATGATTAGATATAAATTTTCTAATGATTTTGTTTTTGTGTATGACATCAAAAAACCGTCTTCACAACCATAGCCCGAAATCGTAAGTTCTGGGAACAAAACAACTTTCGCCGTATTATCAAAAGAAAACTTCTCTTTGATGAAATCCAACGAGAAAAGGATTCTTTCTAAATTTCCATCCCAGTCCAGAGCTGTTTGGTTTAATGAAACTCCTATGAGAATCATAAAATCATAATAAGGCATCAAGTATGGCTTTTAATAGGATATAGCCGTCTGTTTTTCCGTTTAGAGGATCGGTGGCTCTTTCAGGGTGTGGCATCATACCCAAGATTTTTTTGTTTTCACTCAAGATACCCGCGATATTTTCCTTTGAGCCATTAACATTGATTTCGTAATAAAAAGCGATCCTTCCTTCGTCCTTGAGCTGTTTGATTGTTTCCTCATCGGCATAGTAATTTCCTTCCGAATGGGAAACTGGTATCCAATAAGTTCGAGATAAATGCTGAAAAGGTTCAAAATTTCCTTTTACGATAGGGACGTCTTTTGCTATGTGGAGTAAATTTTGATTTCGTATCAGAACTCCGGGAAGGAGTTTTGCCTCACAAAGAATTTGAAAACCATTACAAATCCCCAAAATGGGTTTTCCTTTTTTTGCATGTTCATAAACAGAATTCATGGCTTTGGATAATTTGGCTATAGCACCACAGCGAAGATAATCCCCATAAGAAAATCCCCCAGGAAGAACTATCAAATCATAGCCTTTATCATCAAAAGTTTGATTATGCCATAAAATGGAAGTTTTAATCGAAAAAAAATTCTCCAAAACATATTGAACATCTCGATCACAGTTTGAACCAGGAAAAGTAATAACACCTGCTTTCACTTTTTTGTAGTATGGGATATGATTTCGTAATGATAGGTTTCAATTACTTCGTTCACTAAGAGCTTTTTACACATTTCATCTGTCATGGTTTTTATTACTTCAGGATTGGTTTCATTGATCCAAAGTTGAAGGAATTTCCCCATGCGAACATTCTCCACTTGATGGTATCCTAAATCTTTAAGGCTTTTTAAGATAGTCATTCCTTGCGGATCCAAAACAGATTCTTTAAGTGTTATATAAATACGAACTTCGAACACAAAAACAACTTTTTTTGGTTTAAATCCATGACAAACAAAATTAACTATGCGATCACTTGACAAAGGATTTATCCATGTTTTTTTCTTTATATGTTAAGGTTAGTCTTTCTTAAGATTTTGTTTTTGTTTGTTCTTTTTGGAACATTCAATTGTAAAGAGAAGCCTGAGCAAAATCAAAACCATCAAAATAACCCAGACCATGTTGTTAACATAGGAATAGTTGGATTGAAAGATTTGAATTTCGAGTATCCCATTTATGTTTATGAAAAACCGAATTTAAGCTCAAAAGTCATATTTCGCATTTCAGAAGAAGAGTGGGTTAAAGTTTATGATCCATATACATTAAGCGAATGGAAAAAAATTGAAATCCAAAACCAGATTGGGTATGTCCAACAAGAGTTTGTTTCGTTTCTTCCCGAGTTTGCTAAAATAGAAAATAAAATTCCAAATCTTAGTAATTTGACTTTTGGTATTGATATAGGTCTTTGTGATGGCACTCCCCATGCAGGGTATGATATTTATTGGAAATTCAAAGACAAAGATCAGTTTGTAAATTACATGGCAGATTATGATAGCGAAATCGATTATCATCTTTCTCACATGGTGGCTGATGAAGAAGGAAGATTGATTTCACTTGTTGAAACGTATCAATATGGAACGTACGAAATCAAAGATAATCAAATTCTTCTTCACATAAAAAAAGAAAAGACCATTGAACAGCATCATGATTGTTCTGAATGGGATAAAAAAAATCCCGAGATATGCATTAAACCATCAAAACCAAAAATCATCGAAAACACAAAAGACATAAACCGAACCATCAGAGCTTTCCCCGTGGGTTGTTATGTAAATGAAAAAAGGGAATCTTATGGTTTTTGGATACCCATGTTCAACGAAGTTTATATTTTAAGAAAAGAAAAATTCTAAATTTTGTTTGCCTTTATTTGTTCTATGATATTTTTTCCTTATGCAAACACAGACTGTTGATAGTATCAAAATCATCGATGCACACTACGTAAGAGAAGGAATTGCTTGTTGCTACTTAATGATAGAAGAAGATAGAGCAGCAATTATCGAAACCAATACCAACTATGCGGTTCCTTATATCTTAGAGGAAATGAAAAATTCTTCTATCAAGCTTGAGAATGTTGATTATGTAATTATTACGCATGTTCATTTGGATCATGCAGGTGGTGCAGGAAAACTCATGGAACTTTTTCCTAACGCAAAGCTTTTAGCACACCCAAGGGCTGCAAGACACATGATCGATCCCAGTCGTTTGATCCAAAGTTCCATCCAAGTCTATGGGGAAGAAAGATTTAGACAACTTTATGGAGAAATCCTTCCGATAGAAGAAAGCCGAGTTCAAGTCATTGAAGACGGAGAAGAAATTACATTTGGATCAAGAAAATTGAAGTTCTTGCATACCAAAGGTCATGCCAACCATCACTTCGTGATCTACGACTCCAAAACCAATGGCGTATTCAGTGGAGATTCTTTTGGCTTGGCATACCCGGCTTTACAAGAAAAAGGACTTTTTATCGTGCCAACGACGACCCCCACGGATTTCGATCCTCAAGAAGCCTACCTTTCGATAGATAAAATCTTAGAGACAAAATGTGATAAGGTTTTTTTAACTCATTATGGCATGATTCAAGATCTAGAAAATGCCAAAAACCAACTCAAGGAAGGACTCAAATTCTCAGAAGAGCTCCTTGACTGGTGCGTAAAAAGTAATAAATCCCAAGAAGAACAACATCAACAGGTCAAAAACGAACTCATGGAATATTTCAGGACAAAATTGAAACAACTGGGAATGATGGAAACTGAGGAACGCCGTTTCTTATTCGAGATGGATGCAGAACTAAACGCCATGGGGATTGTTTACGCAGCCCAACGAAAAAAGAAAACCTAATGCGACATAATTCCTATTATCGGAAGTAAAAAATTCCATAACTTGACTAACTAATCAGTTAAATTTAATTTAGAATATTATGAACATTGCAAGGCTTTCTATCAAGCGACCAGTTTTCATCACAAGCATATTTATTTTTACGATCTCAGTGGGTTATATTTCTTTGACACGGCTTGGAGTGGATATTTTTCCTAATGTTTCTTTTCCTTTTATTGTTGTTAGCACAATTTATCCTGGAGCTGGACCAGAAGAAGTCGAAGAATTGATTTCCCGCCCCATAGAAGAAGAATTAAGCACACTGCCCGGGATAAAACACGTAACCTCGAGGAATCAAGAAAGTTTTTCTTTGGTGATTGCTGAGTTTTCCTTGGATACGGATGTTCGTTATGCAGAGCAATTAGTGAAAAACGCAATTGACAAAGTCAAGATAAATTTCCCTGAGGACGCAGAAGAACCTTTGGTTTCTCGTTTTGACCCAGCGGATCAACCTGTTTACATTTTAGCCCTCAAAGGAAATTTACCCCCTGCTGAGCTCTATGATGTGGCGTATTATGAAATCAAACCCCGATTTGAGCAAATTCCCAACGTGGGAGGTGTTCGTATCTTAGGAGGACAAAAACGAGAAATCCACATCGAAGTAGATAAAGACAAACTGAACTTTTATCGCCTACCCTTATTACTTTTAGCGGAAAGAATCAAAAACTATGGAACCAATATACCCGCAGGAAAAATTGATCTTTCTCAAGAAGAACTGAACTTTCGCACAATAGGAGAATTTCGAAGCCTTAAAGAAATCGAAAATGCTACGATATTTTTTGGAGATCTCGGAAGCTCTATTCAGATTAAAGACATTGCAACAGTTCGTGATGGTTTAGAAGACAAAACTACCATCACTTACTTATACAACAAAGACGAAGGAATAAGTCCGGCAATCTTTATTCAGATCTACAAGCAATCAGGAACGAATACCGTAGAGGTAGTCCATAAAGTAAAGAAAACCATAGAAACCTTAAACCAAGAGCTAAAAACCAAACCGGGAAACTTGGTTTTGTATCAAGTTCGAGATGGGGCTAAATGGATTGAACTCAATGTAGAAGATGTAGCGATCGCCATTTACATCGGGATTTTTCTTACGATTGTGATTGTTTATCTATTTTTGGGGAATTTTCGTTCTACCATTATCACCGCAGTGGCTATCCCAAATTCTTTGTTAGGGGCATTCATCTTAATGTATGTTGCAGATTTTACCATAAATGTGATGACACTTTTATCTTTGTCTTTGAGTATTGGGCTTTTGATTGATGATGCCATTGTTGTAAGGGAAAACATCTTCCGACACATGGAGATGGGAAAACCACCCGTTGAAGCAGCTGAAAAAGGAACAATGGAGGTTCTTTTAGCAGTAGTGGCTACTTCTGCCACTGTGATTGCTGTATTTTTGCCGATTGGCTTTCTTACAGGAATTGTTGGGCAGTTTTTCAAAGAATTTGGTTTGACGGTTGTATTTGCAATGCTCATTAGCTTGTTTGATGCTGTCACGATGGCACCCATGCTCTCGGCATACTTCGGTGGACACATCTCAGAAAAGAAGTATCTCATCATTCGCTATTTCGAACGGCTACAAGATTGGTTGGATGTTCAATATGAACGAACCATCGACTTTACACTGAGGCATAAAATCTTTGTTATTACGATATTTCTCGTTGTATTCATTTTGAGCTTGGTTTCTTCTTTGTTTGTGCAAAAAACATTTCTTCCTCAGTTTGACTCGGGTGAGTTTTTGATGACTTTTGAACTACCACCTGGCTCATCTCTCCAAGCAACCGAAAAAGTGGCATTAGAGCTCTATCAAAAGGTATCACGACATCCCGAGGTCCAAAAGTTATTCATCACGATTGGGACAAATACAGGAGAATCCAACCAAGCCATCATAGGTGTAGAAATGGTTCCTTCCACCCAAAGAAATCTCACCACTACGGAATTTAAGGACCTGTTACGAGAAGAACTTCAAGACTACGCAAAATACCGACTTCAAATCTCTGACTACAATCCCGTCACAGGAGGTGTGGATTATCCTTATCAATTGATTTTCAAAGGGAATGACATCGTAGCACTTGATGAATATGTAAGAAAACTTTTACCAGAACTTCAAACTATCCAGGATCTTACGGACTTTGATACCTCATATCGACCCGGAAAACCAGAGTTCCAAATCAAGATTGATCCTCAAAAAGCTCAATTACTTGGGGTTGTTCCAGCACTGGCAGGTTTAGAACTACGATATTTTGTTGAAGGTGTAAAGGTGGCAAAGTTCCGAGAAAATGGTAATGAGTATTACGTTCGACTTCGACTCAAACCCGAGCAACGAAATCTGCAAAAATATTATGAAACCTTGTATGTTCCAAACTTGAATTTTCAACCCGTCAAACTTTCTGAGATCAGTGAACTGAAAAATACGTATGCTCCAGCCAATATCCTTCGAAGAGACCGATCCCGGATCATCGAGGTCAATGCCCAGTTAGCTCCAGGTGGTGCATTGCAATCTGCTGAAGAGAAGACCAGAGAAATCATCAAAAAAAATCCCCCACCCCCTGGGATTAGCTATGAATTTATCGGTCAAACTGAGGACTTCAAGGATTTAGTAAAAAACATCATCGTCGCATTTGGCTTAGCATTACTATTTATCTACTTGGTTCTGGCTTCTTTGTATGAGTCTTTCATCATCCCTATCACAATCCTTTTTGCTATCCCACCTGCCATTAGTGGAGCATTTTTTTCTCTTCTCATCACCGGGGAAATGCTCAATCTTTTTAGTATGATTGGTTTGATTTTACTTATGGGGCTTGTGACAAAAAATTCAATCTTGATGGTGGATCGGGCTATGCAAAATATACGAGAAAAAGGAATGACCAAAGACGAAGCCATCAAAGAAGCAGGTATGGTTCGACTTCGTCCCATCTTGATGACCTCTTTTGCTATGATTGGTGGAATGCTTCCTGTGGCGTTGGGACTTCATGGAGAAATCTCTAAAAGTAGAACAGCGATGGGAATCGCGGTCGTGGGAGGCTTACTTTTTTCTACGTTTGTAACGGTTGTTTTAGTCCCTGCTATTTTTTCTTATTTTGAGACCCTACGAGAAAAATTGAGTGAATTTTACGCTAAAATCAAGTAGTTATATTTCCATTTTTGACAAAATTGTTTTCTAAATCAATCTTCAAGATTTCCAAGAACTTCACGATGTCTTCTATGAGAAGGTCTTGGTTTTCTTGTTTTTCAAAATGATTAAAAGTTTCTTCTAACGAAGTCTGAAGGATTTTGTTCAGCCGTTCTAATCCTTCTGGACTATTGAAGGAAGCCTCAAGCCCTTCTCTAACTGTTGTGTGAATGTTAAGTAATAACAAACGAACCACAGGTCCAATGGGAGAAAGAAGATACGGTTCTGCCGCACGATTAATGGAAAAATGCACCATTTCGGTAATCAGGGGTTCTAAACGTGGCATGACTTTAAAGCTGAAGATTTCCATTTGTTTTTTTAAAATCGTTTGCAAGACTTCAATGGTTTGGGGTTCTAATTGAAATTTTCCTTTTTGGGCAATCTGGGATTTGGTTTGTTCAATGATATTCAAAAGCACCAAACCTGAGATTTCATCCGCAATCACCTTAGCATTTTCGTGAATGATTTCAGGTAAAATCCCTTCATCAGGAAGAAAACGGTTTCTCCTCATACGAACATAAATAGGAATGATACGAAGAAGCCGAAACCACGTATTATGATGCGGAGGATATAAATTAAAAATTTCATAAAAGTGATGAACGGGAAACAAGTACCACCTCGAGTATCTTCGAGCCGTCAAAATCCATCTTCCCAGAAAATCGAACCAGAAAAACAAAACAAACCAACGATCAATCTTAAAGAAATAGTCTTTTAACTCTCCATCTTCATCAATCCAACGAAAGTAATTTTCTCTAATGTAGATTAAAATTTCTTTATCGAAATATTCGAATTCTTGGATATAACGATCATTATCCAAATTTTTTCTAGAGAAAAACTCACGGAATGATTGTTTTGCAGAGTTTTCGGGATTGGGTTTGTATGCCCTCATTTTGTTTTTGATTTTTTCTAAAACCCCATCTTTCCCTGCAATGTAAAAATGACTATCCACTCCTCGTTTATCAATCATTTCATCTGTAAGGGATGTGAGAATTTGAAGTTGTCTATCAATTTCTCTTTCAATACCAAGGCGTTCAATAGGGGTAGCACCAGCAAGTTTTGGATAAAGTTCTTTGAGCTTTTGGTATTCCTCTTCAAAACGTAAATTAAATCGATGTGGTTCAATCCCCTTTAAAGAATCCCATAATGAAATAATATCAAATCGGGATTTCCATTGTTCTGGATAGTAATGTAGCAATATATCCCTCAATGTTCCATGATAATAAGGCAATTTGTATAAATACAAAGCATCAAAGACGACAATTAAATAATTTGCGATAGAAACCAAAATAAAGACAATCTCATAAACTTTGACAAACGACAATTGATTCTGTTTTGCGTTCATAATATTGAAAATTTTCTTAGTAAATTTTTGTAAAACGAATTTTGAAAACTCTCTGCAAAATCATTTTTTATTTCATCATAGACTTAAAAATTAAAATTATTTCTTTTCACTAACTTGGAGAACAAAAACTTGGACTCATGACTTATAAAGTTCTTATTTCAGATAAGTTCGATGCAGAAGGAGTCTCAAGACTCAAAAACACTCCGAACTTCGAGGTAATTTATAAAGGCGGACATTCCAAAGAAGAACTTTTAAAAGATATCGAAGATGTGGATTGTTTGATTGTTCGTTCAGCAACGAAAGTCAAAGGTGAAGTTTTCGAACATGCAAAAAAGCTCAAGCTGATTGTTCGAGCTGGTGTCGGTGTAGACAATATTGATATTAGCGAAGCCTCACGAAGAGGCATTATTGTTATGAATGCTCCGGGTGGTAGTAGCATTACCACAGCCGAACACGCAATAGCCTTAATGTTTGCTTTGGCAAGAAACATTCCTCAAGCCAATCAATCCATGAAGCAAGGAAAATGGGAAAAAAGTAAATTCTTAGGTATTGAGTTAATGAATAAGACGCTGGGAGTGATCGGTTTGGGTAGAATCGGACGAGAAGTGGTAAAACGAGCAAAGGGTCTACAAATGAAGGTTTTAGGATATGATCCCTATATCAACCGTGAACATTTATCACATCTAGAAATCGAAATTGTGGATTTGGATACATTACTAGAAAAAAGCGATATCATCACCGTCCACACACCCTTAACGGAAACAACGCAAAACCTTATCAACAAACAAAATCTTCATAAATTAAAAAAAGGAGTTCGTTTGATCAACTGTGCTCGAGGGGGGATTTACGACGAAGAAGCATTAGTTGAAGGACTGAAATCAGGGCACATTGGTGGTGTTGCTTTGGACGTTTTTTCACAAGAACCTATTCCTCCGAACTTCCCATTAATTCCGTTTGAGAATTGCATCATGACTCCCCACTTAGGAGCTTCCACAGCCGAGGCGGAATTTGCTGTAGCAATGGAAACAATTGATGAGGTCATTGAGTTTTTTACAAAAGGGATTGCAAGAAATGCGATTAACTTCCCAAGTATGGACCCCGAAGATATGGATTATTTAAAACCTTACTTTATTGGGGCTGAAAAAGTAGGTAAATTGTTAGCAAACCTCATTGAAAGTCCCCTAAAAACAATACAGATCACCTATAATGGAGAAATAGCTAAGAAAAAAGTGGAACCCATCAAAATGGGCATAGTAAAAGGAGCATTATCGAAATTTTCTGGTGATGAAAATGTCAATTTCGTGAATGCGCTAGTTTTAGCGAAAGAACGAGGAATAAGGATTATAGAAAACTTCAATGAATCTACATCTGACTTCATTAGTAGTGTGGATGTTCAATTCGAAAATGATCATCATCTACAAAAGCTTAAATACACGGTAGTTTTGAATAAACCTATCGTTGTGAAAATGGACGGCTTTGACTTAGAATTTGAACCAGAAGGGATATTACTCATTATTCAAAACCGAGATGTTCCAGGAGTGATTGGATCCATTGGAACTTTTTTAGGAAAAGAAAACATCAACATTGCAAGCTTAGAATTATCCAGAACCAAAAAAGGGGAGCTAGCTAAATCCGTCATTAAAATTGATGATCTTCTGACGAAAGAGCAATTAGAAGCTTTTCAAAAACTACCCAATATTTTGTTCGCAAAACAAGTTGATTTAAGATGAAATTAAATTACGGGATCCCCCAAGATCCCTTCCTCTAATAATTGAATTAAGTATTTTGTTTTATTAAGAACAATTTCTTCTGAAATAGCTTTATTTCTTTCTTGAAAGAGCTCATCTGTGATATTTATAGCAGCTAAAATGGCTAATTGAGTGTGGGATAATCGATGTGAGAACTGGGATGATAACTCCTTCATTTTGGAGTCAACATAATTTGCTACCATCATCATGTATTCTTCACTGGTATTATCACTTTTAAGTTGATATTCTTGACCAAAAATTTCTACCCTTACTTTGTGATTTTTTTTAGGTTGGTTTGTTGTTTTCATTTTCTTCTATGATTAAAAAGTCTTCATCATCCTCAAGCTCAAAGATACCAATATCGTCATCATCTAAAATAATTTCATCATCCACAGCAACAATGGTTTCCTTGTTTTCATCTTTTTGATAGTTTTCTTCTGAAGAAATATCACTTCGCTTTTCTCTATTTTCGATTATGATTGTATCCGCAGTTTCTTCTATAATCGTTTCGTTTTCTAAATTATCTGATAAAATGATTTCATCTTCATCTTCATCAAGAACAATGATTTCATCATCATTCATTTCTGATACTTGCGTTGCTTCTCGAACAAGATTAGATTGTTCTTTTACTTGATCAATACTCTCAATTATATCAGTCTTTTTTGAAGATAAGCCCAGTAATTGCGGTTTTTCAATAGGCTTTTCAAGTTTAACTTCAATTTCTGAGTCTTCTTCTATGATGGTTAAATCATCTTTTATTTTGTCTGAAACATTAGAATCCTGTATGTCTTTTCTTTTTGTTGCAAAGTTTGTTTCAGCTGAATTTAATTTCGCAAGGATTTGTAAGATTTTCTTTTCTAAGACACTTTCGTTTTCTTTTAAACGCCCTAATTCTAAATTTGCTTTTTCTAATTGTTCTTTTAATGAACTAATATCTTTTTCTTTTTTTTCTAACAGTTGACTGATTTTTTCATACTCATCTCTTAGTTTTTGATTTTCTGCCTCTAACCTTGAGTTTTCTGTTCGAAGATCGCTAATAAGTTCTAACGCTTTTATAATTTTACTCTCTAATTCATCTAATTGTTCAAGAGTTATCATTTTAACTCCTTAATAAAATTTTCTAAAGTAATTAACGTCATCTCTTTTGTTTTTGTAAATAAAAAATTGTGATATTGATTGAAAAATTTATCTCTCCAAGACAATCTATATTCAGATTTTTTATTTTTTTACTTTTAATACGATTTTATCAAATACTTGAGGATACAAAAATGCAATATTGGCCAAGGACCTACGATTCAATTTAATATTTGATTTTTTTAACAAATCCACAAGTTGTGAATAAGATAATCCATGATTCCTTGAGGCAGCATTAATCCTCATAATCCACAAGGAACGAAAATTCCTCTTTTTTTGCTTTCTTGAATTATAAGCATGCTGTCCAGCATGCATCACGACGGTTTTGGCTACTCTATAAAGCCTATGCCTTGCTTGTCGATAACCTTTTGCTAACTTCAAAATTTTCCTTCGCTTTTTGTGATGTATCTTTGTTGTTTTTGCTCTCATATTTGACTCTTTTTATTTAGAATAAGGAAACATGGATAAAATTAATTTTTTATTTGTTGGATGTAAAAAACCACCCTTTACTAACCTTCTTCTTCTTTTCGAGTTTTTATGGGTAAGGTTATGGTTTTTAAACGCTTTTGTTCTTTTTACTTTCCCCGTTGCTGTAAACTTAAATCTTTTAGAAGCAGAACTTTTTGTTTTTAATTTTGGCATACAAATTCCTTTGCTATTTAACTAATTTTTTTTCAAGCTTTAGGTTGCAATCCTATTTTTTATGTTTTGGTGCGATAACTGCGAGGATTTGTTTTCCATCCATTTTAGGTGGTATTTCTATGGTTGCATAATCTTGGGTATCTGATAAAAAACGATTGATGATTTCCATTCCTAGTTCAGGATAAGCTAATTGCCTGCCCTTGAATTTTAGATTCAAACGAACTTTGTTTCCTTCTTGTAAAAACTCAATGGCTTTCTTCAGCTTGATTTGATAATCATGGTCTCCGATGTTTGGACCTAATTTTAACTCTTTGACTTCAATGACATGTTGTTTTTTTTGTTGTTCTTTTTTTCGTTTGCTTTGATCGAATTTCCACTTACCATAATCCATGATCTTACAAACAGGTGGATCTTGATTAGGCGAAACTTCCACTAAATCCAAACCTTTCTCCTCGGCTATCTTCAGAGCTTCTTGAAGACTGACAATTCTTGCACCTTCTCCTTCAATGACAAGACGCACTTGTTGTGCTTTGATTTGTCGGTTAATTCGATGTTCTTCTTTTTTATTTTTGGGTGGAAACTGCCTATTCTTCATCCTAACCTCTCTATAGATAACTTCTTTCTCTTGTCAATCTTCATATCGGTTCACGAAAAATTATTTTTTATTCTAATCGAAAATAGTTCATAGGAAAGCTTTTGACAATTTCTTTTACTTCTTCTTTGAGTTTCTCTTTGACGGTGTCATTGTCAATATTTTCTAATAAATCGCAGATGATGTTGCCAATTTTTTTAAATTCATCTTTCCCTAACCCACGTGTTGTCAAAGCAGGAGAACCAAACCGCACCCCACTTGCCACCGCCGGAGGATTGGGATCAAAGGGAATGGTGTTTTTGTTTGCTGTGATACCGATTTTATGAAGTTCATCTGCTGCTTTGCTTCCTGTAAGTCCTTTAATTCCTACGTCCAATAAGACAATATGATTATCAGTTCCACCACTTACAATTCGAAAACCTCTTTGAAGAAAAGTTTCTGCCAAAACCTGGGCATTTTCTAATACTTTTTTAATATAATCTTTGAACTCAGGTTGTAGTGCCTCTCCAAACGCTACCGCTTTAGCAGCAATTACGTGCATAAGAGGTCCCCCCTGTGTGCCAGGAAATACTCGGGAATTTATCACTTTTGCAACCTCATCATCATCAGTCATGATCAGACCACCTCTGGGTCCTCGTAAAGTCTTGTGAGTAGTCGTAGTAATCACATGAGCAACACCCACAGGAGATGGATGATAGCCCGCTGCAATAATTCCCGCAATGTGGGCTATATCTGCCATCAAAATGGCACCTACTTCATCTGAGATTTCTCGAAATTTTGCAAAATCTAAAACACGAGGATAAGCAGAGAACCCAGCTATAATCATTTTGGGTTTATGTTCTTTAGCTAATTTATAGAGTTGATCAAAATCAATTCTTTCGTCTTCTTTTCGGACTCCGTAAAAAACTGGCTGATAAATTCTACCAGAAAAATTGACTTTCGAACCATGAGTCAAATGACCCCCATGAGATAAATCCATCCCTAAAAAAACATCTTTTGGCTCTAAGAATGCTAAAAATACTGCAGCGTTAGCTTGAGCACCCGAATGTGGCTGCACATTCACATGTTTTACACGAAATAATTTTTTTGCTCTCTCTATAGCCAAGGTTTCGATTTCATCAGCATACTCACAGCCATTGTAGTATCTTTTTCCGGGATAACCTTCGGCATATTTATTGGTCAGCGTAGAAGTATAAGCCTCTAATACAGACCTACTTACAAAATTCTCAGAGGCAATCATCTCTAAAGAATTTTCTTGTCTGAGGTCTTCTTTAACTAGGATTTCATAAACCTCAGGATCAGTTTTGAATAGATTTGATTTTAGCATTTTATTCTTACCTCCAAATCATCAAAAATCTAAAATAATTTCTTTTTGAGTATACTTTCCTTGATATATCCATTCTGAACTAGAATATACATTTTTTACCTTATCTATGAGTATTTTTCTTAGTTCTTTTGATTCTGAATAATTAACAAATCGGATTTGATCCTGCTGGAAGTAGTCTTGAAGTTGTTCTAAAAGGCTTTCATAAAAAAGAGAAATATCGAATTCTTTGGGTAGTGTAGTCAAAAAATCCTCATGACTTCGCTTCATCCGATAGTCTGGTTCTTTAGGTGGATGTTTTAGTATTTTTTGGACTTCTTCTATCACATTTTTTTGTAAAATCAACGTCCCATGATGAACCAACATATGGTATTTTCGAAACTGGGAATTACCTGAGAACTTTTTATAGCCTTCTTTGGTTTCTATTACTAAATCCGAAAGCCCTTGAATTAGAGCTTCTATATTTTGCTTTTTCAATGCTTTGATGAGAAAATTCAATATGATGTTATAAGAATTAGGTATAGAAAAGAATTCAGGATATTTCTTCAAAGGAATTATAAAAGTGTAGTTCAAATTCCCGTAGGTATGATAAACAGTTCCACCCCCTGATAGTCTTCGAACCAAACATATATTTTTATCTTTTAAAAACTTCTTTTGTTTATTGTGTAAAGCGATTAAAACTTCACTATTTATGTTTTCCAAAACTTTACAACTTCTCCCTAAAATAATGCTTGGAGGATTAAACCAAAATCGAAGAAGTGCCGTAAAATCTTCAACTTTACTATAATAAAAGGCCAATGATTCTTCTAATGCAATAGAAATGATCGGATTACGGGTTTTTAAGTCAGGGATGTGTATAATCATTTAAATCCTCTTTTTGACTATAAATAAATTCCCCATCTCTTCTGAATTCTTTATGTAATAATAATCAGAAATATTTGAAATCAAATACAAACCTATTCCTCTATCTCGAATATCAGACAAATCTTTCATTACAAAATCTGTCGGCTGAACACTATATTTACCAAAATCACGAAATCGGAGCTCCACATAAGTTCGATGGAATAAAAACTCAAAGAAAATCCATCCTAACTCAAATCGATATGCGTGCTTGATAATGTTTGAAACGACTTCATTTGAAATTAATTTTAAATCGAACGCAATTTCTTTTTTGATACCAAAACTCACAGAAACTTCATAAACAAAATTTCGAAATGGCTTCAACAAACTTGGAGTGGAAACTATCTGCATCCGGATTTTTTTGTCTGTTTTTTTTGAAGTCTCATAATCAAATCCTTTGGCAATGATGGGAGTTTCTTTTACAACATTATCAATATTATCACTCATCTTTTAACGCACTAAAAGTTTTGACATCTTTTTTCTTTCTGTGGGATCTAGATATTTTTTCCTAAGACGAATATTGAGAGGAGTGACTTCAACAAGTTCGTCTTCCTCTATGAATTCAATGGCTTGTTCGAGGTTCATTTTAATGGGTGGGATGAGGCGAATGGCTTCATCAGAACCACTTGCTCGAACATTAGTTAATTTTTTTTCTTTTGTTGGATTTACGTCTAAGTCTCCTTCTCTTGAATGTTCTCCTATAATCATTCCTTTGTAAACAGCAGTTCCAGGTTCGATGAAAATCCTTCCTCTTTCCTGAAGTTGCCACAAAGCATAAGCTACTGCTATCCCATCCACCATAGAAACCAAAGTTCCATTAATGCGATTCGAAATACTACCCAAAAAAGTATCATAATGGGAAAATCGTGATGTAAAAGCCGCTGTTCCTTTACTCTCTGTCAGAACAAAACTACGAAAACCAAATAAACTTCTGGTAGGAGCTAAATACACAATCCGACAGGTTCCATGAGAAAAGGTTTCAAAGGACTGCATGATGCCTTTTCGACGATTTAGTTCTTGAATAATATTTCCACTATAAATTTCTGGAACATCTATTACGACGATTTCGTAAGGCTCTAATTTTTTTTGAGTAGTGGGATCAGTTTTTAGAATGACTTCGGGTTTGGAAAGTTGAAGTTCATATCCCTCTCTTCGCAGAGTCTCCGCCAAGATTGCAAGTTGTAGGTCACCTCGACCTTGAACTTCGAAACGATCTTTTTTTTCTTCATCTTCATAGACACGAATTGAGAAATTAATCAAGGTTTCTTTGAAGAGTCTTTCCCGCAATTGTCGAGTTGTAACAAACCTTCCTTCTTTTCCTGAAAACGGTGAATCATTAACCAAAAAAAACATAGAAACTGTGGGTTCTTCGATTTCAATTCGAGGTCCTGGTATGATTTTATCGATTTCACAAAGGGTGTCTCCTATCTTGACTTCTTCAAATCCTGCAATTCCCACGACATCCCCTGTGTGAGCTTCATTGAGTTCTATTTTTGTTAAACCATCGAAACCGAAAATTTTGGTGATTTTCCCCCGTATGATTTGATTGGTTTCGTTTTTGACAAGATCGACAATATCGCCTTTTTTAATTTTCCCCTGAAAGATCCTTCCTACACCAACCCTTCCTACGTAGTCATCGTAATCCAAATTTCGGATTTGTAGTTGTAGAGGCATTTTCACTTTTTCCTCGGAATAGGCATTGGGAAAATGCTCAATGATTAAATCCAAAATTGGAGCAAGAGTGGGTGTTTCGTTTGATTTTTGGAGTTCTTTTTGAAGTTCTATTCCAAAAAGTTTGAGTTCTTTTGTGGCATATTGCAACTTTGCTGAGGCATATATCACAGGAAAATCCAACTGCTCTGACGTAGCACCTAACTCATCGAAAAGGTCAAAAATGTCATTCAATACTTTTGTAGGATTAGCAAATTCTCGATCGATTTTATTTATGACTACGATTGGGCGATGTCCTAACTTTAAACTCTTGGCTAAAACAAAACGTGTTTGAGGCATGGGACCTTCAACTGCATCGACTAAAAGAAGACTTCCATCCGCCATCCCTAAAACTCTTTCTACTTCACCACCAAAATCCGAATGCCCTGGAGTATCGATGATATTGATTTTATGATTTTTATAATAAATCGATGCATTCTTAGCTTTGATGGTGATACCTTTT
The DNA here is from genome assembly GCA_025059995.1 of Leptospiraceae bacterium. Taxonomy (NCBI): domain Bacteria; kingdom Pseudomonadati; phylum Spirochaetota; class Leptospiria; order Leptospirales; family Leptospiraceae; species Leptospiraceae bacterium. The sequence goes on along the minus strand of JANXCF010000003.1, from coordinate 16,978 downwards.
TCTTTTTCCAGCTCTAAATTATCTAAAATCCTTTCTTCTTCTGTTTTTTTTATTTGACCTGAAGCTTTTAGAAGCCCATCTACCAATGTGGTTTTTCCATGATCAACGTGAGCAATGATGGCTACGTTTCTTATGCTAACTAAAGGTGTTTGAGCAATCATATTTACGATTTTTTTATCCAAAGTTTTTTTTTGCTTTAAATAAGCAATTAAATCTTTACTTGTATTACTTGTATTAAGTGAGAACTAAAAGTAATTTTTTTGAATTTTTATTTTTAAAAAAGATTGCTTATAAAATCGATAAGTTTTTATATATACTGAGAAATGAGAATACTTCCAAAAAACATCCATTACAAAGTTTATATTACAAAAACTGAGATTGAAGAAATTTTTTCTTCGTCAAATCAAGATATCATACGAACTTTTTGTGAAAAAACAAAAAAAAATGATATTCGAAAAATCATACTTATAGTCCCGAAATTCAACCAAGATTATGAAAAATATGCCATACATTGCATCCAAAACAATATCCAAGTAGTTGTGTTGTTAGAGCGTAATCTTTTGGCTCATCAAGATAAAATCTTTGAGTATCTAAAAGAAAATGAACGAACTATACTTATTTTCTCAAAAGAGTCGGAGCAATTAAAAAAAATCTTTGAAAAGAAATTTTCTCATGACCCCTTTCACGATGACGGAAGATTTTTAAATCTTGAGCAGGAAATTTTAGAAGAAATCACACGAATCAAAAACAAGGAAACTGAAACTAAAAACACCCCTCAAACCACTCAATTAGAATTCGAACAAGTAAATGAAAGTCAAAAAGATTTAGAGACCATAGAAAAATTAGAAAAAACTGACCCAACAACAAACGAAACAACAAAACATCTGAAAGAAACAGAAATAAAAATCAATGAAAACAAAAATAACACAAATACTCTAAATGAAAAACCAAAAATGGAGCAAAAAGAAATACACACTACAAAAGAAAAAAAAGAAAATATTCAAATAATCAAAAATATTGATTTCTCTACTTCTGGAAAGGAAGGGTTTAAACTATCAAAATTTACGATTCGAATTAAACTATTAGGAATTATTAGTGTGTTAGTAACTCTATCGCTTTCTTTGATGATTTTTATTGCCTCTTACTTTTTCAAAAGAGATATAGAAACTCAAATCCAAACGAATAATAGCAATTTGGTTCAAATTTTGGGGCAGAAATTAGAAGACTTAGTCAACCAAATCTACATCACAAGTGAATTCATCTATCAAAACCACATGAAGTCAAATGAAACCTACATTGATCTTTTTACTTTCGAAAACCCTTATATTTATTCGATTGCCATTTTGAAAGCCCAAGATATAAATTTTACCATACAAAAATGGTTGAATAATTACAACTTAATGCAAGCTGATGCCTTAATTCGTGAGGATTTTGAGGGTTTGATTTCTATCTACAATGAGAAAATCCAACAATCCTTAACGAATACTTTTAATTTATTCAATGTTTCAAAAGTTTTAAATAAACCTGTGTTGTTAATGATAGCCCCCATCAAGTTTGAACCTAATACGTATGCTTTGATTTTTTTAAACGCAAGAAAAATCATCAATGACTTTCCTTCCCAAGTGGGAAGTCAAACTTTATTGGTGAATCGTTATTCAGAGCTGTTGATACATTCAGACATAAATATCACTCTACTTCAAGCTAATGTTCAGGATCTGCCCATCATCCAAACTATGCAAAAGAGCACAGTGGATAATGGGTTATATACTTTCCCTTTTGGTGGTAAGGAATATATAGGCGCTTTTAAAAAACTTGCTGTTGGAGGTATGGGGATTGTTTCTATTACGGAGTCGGATATTGCTTTTCAACAAGTTTTTGCCACTCAAAGAAGAAACCTATACATTTTAGGGATTGTCTTGGTTTTGAGTGTGGTAATTGTATACTTTTTTGCGAATAATATTTCCATACCCTTGAAGGAACTTGCATTCGCAACTGGTCGAGTTGAAGAAGAAGACTATTCTGTTCGTGTAGTTCCAAGAAGCAAAGACGAGGTGGGATTAGTGGCTTATTCCTTCAACAAAATGGTGAAGGGGCTTGAAGAACGTGAGCGAATGAAAGATGCTTTCGGAAGATTCGTTAATAAAGAAATAGCTGAAAAAGCTCTGAGAGGTGAAATCCAATTAGGTGGAGAGAAAAAAGTTTGCACTATCTTTTTTTCCGATCTTCGGGGATTTACTGCGATGTCTGAGAAAATGAAACCAGAAGAGGTTGTGGAATACTTAAATCGCTATTTCACTCTGATGGTTGATTGTGTAGAAAAAACTCATGGCATTGTAGACAAATTCATTGGGGATGCCATCATGGCAACATGGGGTGCCGTCTATACAGAAGGAAATGATACCGAAAATGCCATTAATGCCGCACTCATGATGAGAAAAGCCCTAATTGAGTTCAATAAATACAACAAAGAACACAATCTTCCTGTGGTTAACTTTGGATGTGGTATCAATACTGGAGAAGTGATTTCCGGTCAAATTGGTTCCGAGAAACGTTTAGAATTCACTGTAATTGGAGATGCAGTTAACTTAGCAAGCCGAATTGAAGGACTCAACAAACCCTTTGCAACGGATATCTTAATATCCCAAGATGCTTATGAAAGAGTAAAAGACATTTTCAACGTTATAAAGATGCCCGCCATCAAAGTAAAGGGGAAAGATGAACCTCAAACCATTTACTGTGTTTTGGGAAGAAAAGATGATCCCACGGCTCCGAAAACCTTAGAAGAATTACGACAAATAGCAGGTATCCATTGGAAACCACAGATAACAGAGGATCAAAGTGTCCTCGAAGACGATAAAGAAGAAAAATTCGAAATTTTAGACAAATCAAAATCATCAAAAGATAAAAAATGACCTCCAAAGCACCCTATTACATCAAATTCAAACCAAGTAAAAAGGATTATATTTTCTTTGTTATAGCTTTTTTGATCATAGGAATTCTGAGTTATCTACTATACAAAGATATTTATGCCACTTATGTTGTTGAGGAAGAGCCAATCGGGAAGATTGTTTTCAAAAAGAGGACAGCTCTGAGAAAACTTCAAACCCAAAATCTTTGGGAATTACTCCAAAATGAATATCCCGTGTATAACGGAGACTCCATCAAAACAGAAGAGTTTTCAGAAGCTGTTTTGAAACTTAAAGACGGAACTGAAATTGCCCTAAATGAAAACTCTTTCATCGTGATCAATTTCACAAAAGAAGAAACCAAGATCGATTTTAATTACGGGAGCTTAGAAACGAAAACTGCAGAAACCAACGTGAAAGTCAAAACCGGAGATTCGGAAATCGATTTAAAATCAGCGGAGGCGAAAATCACCAACACCAAAGAAAGTGTAAACATCCAACTACAACAAGGAAAAGCCGAATTTATCAAAGAAGGAAAAAAAGAAGAAATCAAAAAAGATGAAGTCTTAATCGCTCAAAAAACCGAAGATAAAATCGTAAAAACCAAAATGAAGCTAAACTTGATAAAACCCTTAGAGGATGAACGATTCTTCACAACCACGAAAGATAAAGTAATTGAGTTTGAATACCAAGGTGATCCTGAAATAAATTACGAGCTCTGGGTTTCTATGAATTCCATGTTTCGTCCAACTTTAATCAAAATCCCTATAAAAAGAATTGCCCAAATCCAACTTAAGCCTGGCACATACTACTGGAAGATCGTCGAGAAAAATCAAGATCACACGCTATTTCCTTATAGAAAATTCGTTGTTTTCCAAAAAGAAAAACCTCAGCTCTTCACACCAAAAAACTTAGAAATTTTCAAAACCAAAACCGAGTTGAATATAAATTTCTCTTGGTCAAAATTGGAATTAGCAAAAGGCTATGAACTCTTGATTGATACTAATCCAAATTTTACAAATCCCAAAAGGATTTCGACGTTTGTTAACAATGTGAATGTCCCAATTGACGTTCAAACTCAAACTTACTATTGGAAAGTTATTGCTTTAGGTGTCTTAGAAGAATTGACAGAAACTTCAGATGTACAATCTTTCCAAATCCAAGAACTTGAAAAATTCAAACCAGCAAAATTGATTTCCCCTTTAAACGAATATTTTCTTCATACAAAAACGAAAAATTATGTCTTCAAATGGTGGGTTGATTCACCCAATAAACAAACAATCCAAATTGCCAAAGATTCCAAATTTAATGAAATATTATTCGAACAAAGTAATATCACCGTTTCCACATTTGATGTAAAAAGAGAATTTCCTACTGGAACCTATTACTGGCGAATCATAAACGAAGATAAAATCCCTTCTGACGTGGGAACCTTTTTTGTCATCGAAACTCCCAGATTGACTTTGAGCTTCCCCAGAAATAACGAACTTTTTCTTTTTGAGGATGCAAAAGAAATTCCCCTGAAATGGTCCTATGAACTAAGAGAAGTAGAGTTTATAGTTTCTTTAGCAAAAGAACCCAACTTTCAAAAGCCTCTTTTAACAAATAAAACCCTAAAAGAAGAATTCCTTGTACCATCAAATCTATTGAACTCAGAAGGAGAATACTTCTGGAGAGTAGATATACGAAAATTAAATACAAATGATGTTTTAGACACCCAATCATCCAAGTTTTTTATGTATTTTCTACCTAAACCCACAAGAATCATAATTCCAAAAAATAACGAAACCTTTAATCTTCTGTCCGTAAATCAAATTTCAATCCAATGGGAAAGAGCGAAGCACGTTGATTACTATGAATACGAATTACTCAAAGCTGGAACTCCTATCTTGAAGAACCGAACCAATCAAAATCAAGTGGTCCTCACAAACTTAGAGGATTTCGGAATTGGAGTATACGATTTTCGTGTAAAAGGGGTTCGCAAAATCCAAGAACGAATTATACCAACGAACGAAGTGGGTGTAAGATTTGTTTTAGAATACCAAATTCAATCCAAACCTGAATTTTTAACACCAGAACGAATCGTAATTGAATGAGAGTCTTGATTGTTTTTTTTCTTGTTTTTATCACAATAAAATTACAGTCCCAAGAACAAACCATATTTTACACCGAAAGATGGGCAGCGGTGCAAAATGTAAGAAAATATCGATTAGAGATTGCAGATCTTGAAGAAAAAATATTACTAACAAAAGAAATTGAAGGAACGGAAGCTACTGTAGAAATCAAACCAGGAAGATATAAAAAACGTCTTGGACTTCTTAACCAAAAAAATGAAGTTTTTTATTACACAGAATGGAAGGAATTTGAAATCATCTATATTCCCACACCAAAAGTTGAAAGTATTGAAACACTAACCGATTTTGATGATGACACCCAAAAATTTAGAATGAAGGTTTCGGGAATCACAAATGATGCCAAAATTTTCTTACGAGAAGGTTTAGAGAAAAAACCTTTAGAATATGAATTTAATGGCGAAAATCTTTTCATCGAAATCCCTACTAAAGAGCTCTTAGCAAAGAATTATGAAATAGTCATTCAAAACTCAGAAAAAAAATTCACCACTATCCCTGCCCTTTCTTTGATCAAAATCAAACAAATAACTGACTTTCAAGAAATACCTAAAGTCTCACCAAAAGTAGTCGAATTAGAAAGAAGAATTCGTAGAACCGTCCCTGGTCAAATTCTCATTGAAGAAGGAAAAAAAGACAAAGGATACTTTATCAAATATGGTTTTTTATTGTCCCTCGCAGCAGTTGGCTTTCAATACCAAAAATTAAAGGACTACGAGAAGATTCAACGACCGTCTTTATTTTTAAACAAAAATAACTTATCTCTGTTAGATTACTTGATTTTTGTTAACCGAACAACTAATAACCCTTTTATTAGAAATTATTTAATCTATGAAAGCTTAAATGCAAGAAAGCTCATAAAAAACTACAACCAAGATCAAATACGATTTGGATCCACTTTGGGTTTTTCTTTCTTGTTTCTTACTTTATTTTTTGTCGATATTTTGGAAACAAAAAATACAAAAAATGAACAGACTTTGGGATTTATGTGGAATTTTCATTTTTAGTGAGAGTGATTTATATGAATTTTATTTTTTAAAAATTGCAAAACTTTAAAATTTTTATAATTGACATTTAATCTTTTATTTTACGATTGATTATCATGGTGACTCACGAAATCTACTATAAAATCCCCAAGATGTTGCAGAACAATTTCTTGCAAACCAGTCTTTCTTCTTTAAAGTTTGGAAATCAAGCAAAGTTTTTAAGTCAACTTTCCAAAATCGAACTAATTATAACGAAAGATAATACCAGACTTTTGGGATACTTCACTCCGTCGACCACAAAACAAAGAGTAAAAGGGATTGTGATACTACTACATGGCTGGGAAGGAAGTAGTGATTCTTCTTATATTTTGAGAATGGGGAACTTTCTTATCACGAATGGATTCCATGTCTTTCGGCTTAATTTCCGCGATCATGGAAACACCCATCACTTAAATGAAGGGCTTTTCATGGGAACTCTGATTGAAGAAGTCTATGATGCCATCATGCAAATCATGAATCGCTACTCCCTACCAACGTTTATTATTGGTTTTTCTTTGGGAGGGAATTTCGCTATTCGATTTGCTCTACTTTATAGCCAAAGAAAAAAACAAAAAAGACAAGAAAATGGTCGCCTAGAATTTGTGTTTGCTGTATCCCCTGCTATAGATCCAAAAAAATCCACTATGGTGATTGATGAAGATAAAATCTATAAATCCTATTTTCTTAGTAAATGGAAACAATCTTTAAAACTTAAAGAATACTACTTCCCTTACCTTTACCATTTTCAGCCACTTCTCAAAATTGATTCTTTGATGGAACTCACAGAAAAAGGTATCTTAAAATACACCAAATACAAATCCGTAGAAGAATATTTTGCGAAATATACATTAACAAACTTTTCCTACGAAAATTTAAGTATTCCTATTTACATCCTCACATCCAAAGACGATCCTATCATTCCCGTTGAAGACTTTCAGTTCTTTAAAGATATTCCCAATATTCATTTGTACATTACGGATAAAGGTGGACACAATGGCTTTATCATGGACTTTCAATTTCATACATATTACATGGATTTGTTTTTCGACATTTATCGAAATCGGGTATTGACGTATTTCTTTTGATTGTTAACGAAAAGAGAATGTCTAATAATTAACTTAAGATAGTTTGGATATCATGAAAAAAAAATCCCCTTCCCAATCCCAATCCCTAAAGAAAGGAAAATTCAAAACAAAATTAAAAAAAGAGATCTTTCATTTTCAAAAATCTACTGAGCTCAAATCCTTTGAACCCATTCACTTCAAAGTAAACGATATTCATATTGGTTTTATCCCTAAAAGCGGAAGTCTCGTTTATTTGCAAATTGTCAATAGAACAGGCTCACAAGTTGAAAAACCAAATGAATGGGGTTATAGCCATATATTAGAACACATGCTATTTAAAGGAACCAAACATTATCCTAATAGCATTGAGTTTATCCACTCCTACAACAAATTAGGTGCACATTTGAATGCATATACTGATTATGATCATACAAATTATTTTCTTTCAATTTTGAAAGAAAACTTTCACAAAGGCTTTCCCATTATTTCAGATATGTATGTGAATCCTTTGATTCCTGCAAATGAACTCCAAAAAGAAATTCAGCCTATTTTAAGTGAATACCGAGAAGCAGAAGACGACCCTACCCAATATCTTTTCGAAGAATCCATGAAGCACTTTCTTTCCGAGTATCATCCCATTTTAGGGACAGAAAAAAATATAAAAGAAGTTCAACGAGAAGATTTGATACAATTCAAAACAAAATACTACGGAAAGGTGAATACTTTTATTACTATTGTTGGGGATATTGATGTTGAGTCATTTCTAAAAGAAGTAGAATTATTATTTAAAGATTTGCCAACCTCCAAAAAACCTTCCTATCCAAAAGCACAATATCGACCACAAGAACTCCTCTTACAGAAAAAAGGAATTCAAGAAGGGTATTTTCTTATGCTTTTTCCTGCTCTTCCGTATAAACACAAGGACAGAATCAAGCAGAATTTTATGAATTATATTTTGGGTGGTATGGATTCTTCGCTTTTGTATGTCCGAGTTCGAGAAGAATTGGGTTTATCTTGCTATGAAATTTACTCGAGCATTTTGCGAAATCAGTCCTTTTCTATTTTGGAAATCTTTGCAGGTATTGATCCCAAACAAATCGAAAAACTAAAAGAGGAGGTCCAGTTAATACTCCAATCCCTTATGAATGAGTATATTAGTGATGATCTTTTCATGATCGCAAAAAATACTATCAAAACTCAGATTTGGTCCTCGATTGAAACTATCAAAGGACTAAGCGGTTATTTACTACAAAGTATGTTACAAGATGATTATCGAAACCCTGTAGAAACTTTGATAGAAGAAATAGAAGCCATCACAAAAGAAGATGTTTTAGAGATAGCCCAAAAAACCTTTTCAGAAAAACCTCTTATAGCGAAACTACTTCCTAAGAAATGATCATTTCTATTGAAGAAGCTGTAGAAAAACTAAAACAAGGCGAAGTTGTAGCAATCCCTACAGAAACGGTTTATGGTCTTGCCGCACTGGCAACGAACGAAAATGCGGTAAGAAAAATCTTTGAACTAAAAAAAAGACCCTTAAACAACCCTTTAATCTGTCATATTAGTTCTCCGAACCAGCTCGATGAATATGTCTTTTTAAAAGACTACCATGAACCTTTATTTAAATTTTGGCCAGGTCCTTTGACGATTCTTTTCCCAAAAAAAACGACGATCCCCGAGATAGTTACGGGAGGTTCACCCTATTGTGGATTTCGTATTCCTGATCATCCCATTGCTTTAGAAATCCTTCGTTCTGTTGAAAAGCCCATTGCCGCTCCTTCTGCCAATCCCTTTACGAAACTTAGTCCAATCAGTGCCGAAATGGTCAGGGATTACTTTCAAGAAAAAGTAGATGTAGTGGATGGAGGGATTTGTCATGTGGGAATAGAATCGACCGTGGTTTTATTTCGTGATGAAAGCACAATTGAAATTCTTCGTCCAGGCATCTTTACAAAAGAGGATTTTGAATCACTCGGTTATGAAGTTATTGTTTCAAATCAAAAAAAAGGAGGTGAAACCTTACACTCTCCAGGACTTTTAGAAAAACATTACCTTCCCAAAATTCCTTTGATCTTACTATCTAAAGAATTTCTCGATGATTTTCGTAAAGTTTCAATCATAGATTATTCACAATTATTAGATGAAATCATTACTAAAAATAAGGTTCTCCCAGAAAAAGAAACCCTACGAAATTTTTTACAAGAAAAACAAAAAATGGCTTTTATTGTATATGGAAATTTTCCACATCATGATAGTGTCTTTCATCTTTCACACAACGAAAACTTATTTGAGATAGCGAAAAATCTATATCGAACACTACATGATTTAGAAAAAAACTTTGATGGTATTGTTGCCTTTAATGTGGAAAATCGAGGTCTTGGTTTTGCCATCAATGATCGGTTAAGAAAAGCCTCAAGCTGGAGGATCAATAAAATGACTTGACATGAAAGTTAAATTTTCATATTCGGATTCTACTTGATGATAGATTTTTGAGAAAAATCATGGCGTCGTGGCCAAGGGGCTAAGGCAGGGCTCTGCAAAAGCCCGATCGTGGGTTCGAATCCCACCGACGCCTCAACGCCCGGGTGATGGAACAGGTAGACATACAGGACTTAAAATCCTGGGGGCCAAAAGCCCGTGCGGGTTCAAGTCCCGCCCCGGGCAACTTAATCTTCTAAAATTAAATCATCACGATGAATCACCTCAAAGGGAAAGAACTCTTTTAAAGGATATTGTTCATGATTCAATCTATTTCTTAAGATGCGTGAAGGTATGTTAATGATGCCTCGTCCTAAAATTTCTTGCTTTTGATTTTTGATTTCTACAACATCGCCATAAGTAAAGCTTCCTTCGATGTTTTTGATGCCAGCCCACAGAAGGGACGAATTCTTATAGCGTAAAGCCTTCTCAGCTCCTTCATCGACAATGATAGCCCCTTTGGAACGAGAAAACAAAAGCCATTTTTTTCGAGCTCTTAAAAATCTTTTTGTAGAATATATCAAGGTCCCAATATCATCTCCTTGATAGAATCTTCTCAAAACATGTTTTTCTTTACCTGGAAGAATAGCCAGATGTAGTCCCGCTTGTTGGCATAACTTACCAACCTTGATTTTTGAATACATCCCACCACTACCAAAACCTTGTGGTCCTTTTGCATGCTTGATGATTTCAGAATCAATTTTGTCCAAAAACGAAACCCTTTGGTTATTGATTAAAAAACCTTCTACAGAGGTCAGTAAAATCAAAAGCTGAGAGTTCAATAAAGCCGCAACCGCCGCAGACAAAAAATCATTATCACCAAATTTGATTTCATCTGTTGATACAGTATCGTTTTCATTGATTACGGGAAGGACATTTAATTTTAAGATCTCTTGTAAGGTATGTCCAATGTTAAGATAGGTTTCCCGATCCCGAAAATCTTTTGCGGTGATTAATATCTGCGAAATCAAAATTTTTTTCTCATCAAATAAGTTCTGATAAAATTTCATCAATTCGATCTGTCCAATGGATGCTAAGGCTTGCTTTTTTATGACAGATGGATTTTGATAAGAATCATTTTGGATTAAAGTTTTAATTTTCTTTTTCCCCAAAGCAATGGCACCGCTACTTACAAGGATTACTTCTTTCTGTTGGTTTCGTAAAAACAAAATTTCATCAATCAGATGATTTAATAAGTCGAATTGAATTTGCTCAGTGTTTGGATCCACAATCAAGTTGGAGCCAATCTTGATCACAATCCTTTTGATTTGATCCCATTCTGATAGAAATGCACTTCGGTTCATTATACTATCACCCTTTTTTTTGATAAAATTTCTGCAAAAGAAACGTGAGGAAAAAAAGAAAACAAACTATCAACAAAATCTTTTAATAAATTCCCATTATCAATAGCATCCTTCGCAGAAAGAAAAAAAACGGGAATCTTTGTTATTTCTTCATCGAAGAGCTTTACTAGTTGTAGAAAGTCTTCATAAATACTTTTTAATAACTCCATGTCATAGTCCACCAAATCAATCTTGTTGAAAACCAAAAGGCTTTGTTTTTTGAGGAGTTCTTTTGAATATTGCTCGAGCTCCCAACGCAGGGTTTTGTATTCATTAGCCAGCTTTAATGAATTTACATCAAGAATATAAACAATAAGATGAACTCGTTCGATATGCTTCAAAAAAGAAATTCCAAGTCCAATGCCTTTACTTGCTCCTTCGATGATTCCAGGTATATCTGCAATTAGAAGTCTTCGTTCTTCGAAATCGTGTTTTTTGATTAGGACTCCCAGATTTGGATTTAACGTTGTAAAAGGGTAATCAGCAATCTTTGGATTTTGAGAAGTTAAAGCTTTAAGCAAGGTGGATTTTCCTGCATTCGGAAATCCCACCAAACCCACATCAGCAATTAACTTCAGATTGAGTTTGATTTTTTTGACCTCACCGGGAAGCCCGGGTTGAGCATATAGGGGAGTTTGATTAGTGCTTGAGGCAAAATGAACGTTCCCGAGACCTCCTTTTCCTCCTTTAGCAACTAAGATTTTTTTTCCGGGTACATCAAGCTCACCAATGATTTGATTTGTTTCTTCATCGATTAAAACCGTTCCTACGGGAACTCGGATAATGAGGTCCTTACCATCACTTCCGTGTTTTTTCTGACCTTTGCCGGGTTGACCGTTTTCTGCTCGGAAATACTGTTGGCTTAAGAATGAATTAAGATTATTCAAGGTCTCATCAGCGATGATGTAAACATCACCTCCTTTCCCACCATCACCACCATCTGGACCGCCTTTGGGCTGGAACTTCTCCCGATGGAAACTTACACACCCAGCACCACCTTTTCCACCTTCTACGATGATTTGGATTTCATCAACAAAGCTCACAAGGATTATTGCACAGGATAAACAGACACTTTTTGTTTATGGCGATTGATATGCTCAAACTTCACTATACCATCAACCAAGGCATATAAAGTATAATCCTTTCCCATACCAACGTTTCTTCCGGGATGAAAAGTGCTTCCTCTTTGTCTCACAATAATATTGCCAGCTCTCACAAATTCACCACCAAACTTTTTAACCCCAAGCCTTTTGGATATACTATCACGTCCATTTTTCGTGGAACCTGCTCCTTTTTTGTGTGCCATTGTTCACTCCTCTTTGATTTTTAGATTTACAGTATCTGAATGACTTTGACTTAATTTTTTTAACAAAAGTAGTTTAGCAAACAAAATTCTTTTTAAGTTCGATTGAAGTTCTGAATTCTCAGGGAAAGCCACCCTCCATAAGCCCTTTTCTTTTATTTCGTTGAAGTCATTTCCAAATTCCTTGAGTTCTAAAGAAAGTATCTCTACAATCGTAGAAACGACTGCACATTCCAAACTATAACTTTCTTCTATAGGAGCATGACCTGTAATTTGTATTTCTTTGATTCTTTCAGCCGTATCGAAAGAAATAAGAACTTCAATCAAACCAATTAAACAAGAATATCAATCACTTGAAGCTTTTGTAAATTTTGTCTATGTCCCCATCTTTTTGCATAACCCGTTTTTCTTTTGTAAACAAAGCCTCGGATTTTTGGTCCACGGAAATTTTTGATTACTTTTAACTTTACTTTTGCTCCTTCCACATAAGGGGTGCCGATTTTTACTTCATTGTCTTTGTTGACTAATAAAACCGAATCAATCTCGAATTCTTCTCCTTCACTTTTACCCGTTAGTTCACTCACAAAGACTTGATCTTTTTGGATAATGTGCTGCTTGCCCTTGAGTTCAATCACCGCAAACATAGAATTTACTCCACTTCGCAAGTCAAAATTTTTCGTTTTTGTTTCATGGCAAGTGATTTTGTTTTTTTCGAATTCCGTAAAACTTCTCTAATTATTGACACAAAAAAATCTTTTCTACTTATGGAAGTAGATGTCTTCTACAACAAATCAACTATTTCGAGTAACTACTTTCGGAGAATCTCATGGTCCGGCAATTGGAGTGGTAATTGATGGATGTCCTGCAGGGATAGAAATTGATTTCGAAAAAGTCAGACATCAACTCCAACGAAGAAGACCGGGACAAAGTCGCCTTACCACCCAGCGAAAAGAAACCGAAGAATTCGAAATCCTCAGTGGGATTTACAAAGGCAAGACCTTGGGCACACCCCTAGCCATCATTGTGAGAAACATTGATATAAAATCTGAAGACTACTTAAAATGGGCCGATATTTATCGACCATCCCATGCTGATTATACATATCATGCGAAATATGCCTATCGAACTCCATTGGGTGGGGGAAGAGCTTCTGTAAGAGAGACTGTGGCACGAGTGATTGCAGGAAGTATTGCCGCTCAGATTCTAAAATCAGAACTTGAGATTGAAACCATTGCCTGGGTAAATTCCATTGGGGAAATTGAATCCCGAGTGATGGAAAATCCACCAAAAACCCAAGATGAAGTAGATGCCTCACCCGTTCGTTGTCCTGATCAAGAAGCTTCAGAAAAAATGATAAAACTCATAGAAGAGGTTCGAAAAGAAGGTGACTCCTTAGGAGGGACCATTGGAGTGATTGTGCGAAATGTTCCTCCTGGATTAGGTGAACCTGTTTTTGATAAATTAGATGCTGAGTTTGCAAAAGCTTGTTTGAGTATCCCTGCTTGCAAAGGTTTCGAGAGTGGAAGTGGCTTTTCTGGCACAAAATTACGAGGAAGTCAACATAATGACTCCTTTTTTGTTCCTGGAAAAGAACATTTACCCGAACATGACCTGATAGAAAAAAATCGAGATATCAAAAATATCGAAGGATTCGAAAACATTCCCCTTTTACAAACACGCACAAACCACTCAGGAGGAATCCAAGGAGGGATTTCTAATGGGATGCCTATTCTTATGCGCTTAGCGTTCAAACCCACAGCTTCCATCCATAAAATCCAAAAGACTGTTTCCGAAAGCGGTGAACCTGTAAACCTGCTTGTTGGTGGAAGGCATGATCCATGTGTCCTACCTCGTGCAGTGCCAATTGTTGAGTCTGTGATTAATTTAGTATTGATTGATATGTATTTTCGTCAGCGTGCAATCTATCCCAAATGGTGGTTAAAACATGCAAAGAGTCGTAATTAGTTTGAGCTTGTTTTTTTTCGTTTTTTTTGTCTATTGTAAAGAAAAAACAACGTCCCTTTTGGAACCTGAAGCATTTCTTCAAACTTTAGAAAAAGAATTTCGAAATCACTATTTTTTTTCCGATACAATCATTAACGAAGATTATTTTAGAGCTGTAAAAAAAATAGACCCCAATAACCAAAACGTCACAAACCTCAATGCCCGGGATTATGCCCTCGAATTACTACGAAAAAACTTTCAAAAAGACGCAAACCAATCAGAAACATTTTATAAAAATTTTGTGTATGAATTACTCAAAACCAAAAAAGGAAGAAATCTATACATCACACCTTCAACTATAGAACGTTTGAAAGAAACGGAAAATCTATCTGGTGTTGGCATTATACTTTATGAAGAATCTATTGGAAAATTTTTTATTTTGGATGTGATGGAAGGTTCTCCCGCCTATTTAGCAGAAATACGTCCCAATCAGTATTTACAACAAATCAACGGTGAGGACGTAGATAATTTTCTAATCGAAGATGTCGTAGCAAGAATTCGAGGCAAACCTAAAACCCCACTTCAATTAACCATTCAAGGCATTTCATATCAACTCATACGAACTGACTTAAAAGTAATCCCTATAAGAAAAACCTTTTGGAAATTGCCGGATAAAACCGATATTCTGTATTTGCAAATCCGCTTTGGAACTCGTGGTACAAGTGAGGAATTAAAACGAATTCTCTTCGATAGCCCCACACCTGACATTATAGTTTTGGATTTAAGGTATTTATCCACTGGAGATATACATGAAATTTTTCTGATTTCAGATATCTTTCTTCCTAAAAAAGAAATCATGAAAATCTACACCAAAGAAAAAAATCCAGAAGTCTTCACAACAAAAGAAGATATCTTTCATACAGGAAAAATCATTGTTTTACTACAAACGAAAAGTTCTCCTTTTTCATATGGATTAGCAAAGATGATTCAAAACTCACCAAAAGCAACAATCCTAGGTCCGAAAAGAGAAATACCAGTCTATATTGGAAAACAAATCCCTTTATCACCGACAGAAAATTATGGTGCTTTTAACTTCACGATTGGGTATGTAGAAATTCCCACTACTAACGAAAAAAATTGGATTGAAATAGAAGACTTTATTCCCATCTATCCCCCCTCAGATTCACCTACTCTTGATGATCCATATCATAGAAAAATCTTAGAGCTCATAAAGCAAAATGAAACTAGAAGAACTAAAAAATAAAACAATCTTAGTCACAGGTGGTGCAAAACGGATTGCTAAAAGCATCATTTTGGATTTGGCTAAGTTTGAGCCAAAATGGATAATTCATTATCGAACTTCTGAAAAAGAAGCTCAAGAAGTATTGTCTTCTATTCAAGCTTATAATCCCAATTCATATTTGATCCAGTCAGATTTCTCAAAAGAAGATGATCGAAAGCGTTTTTTCGAAACCATTGAAAAAGAAGAGATTCACATCGTCATCAATAGTGCATCGATTTTTCCTGATTTCGATAATTGGGAAAACTTCGATTATGATAACTACAGAAAAATTTTTGATGTGAATTTTTTCACCCCAAGCTATATTATCAAAAAAGTTTTTTTTAAGAAAGAGCATCAGGGGATTGTTATTAACTTTTTGGATGCAAGCTTGAGATTCCATCGAACAGATCATTTCTTGTATCGATTAAGTAAGTATTGTTTAGAAAAGCTTACTTATATGTTGGCAAAAGAATTAGCTCCTAATGTTAGAGTGAATGGGATTTCTCCTGGTGCTATTTTACCCCCTGCCCAAATCAATAAAGAAGGGATCATAAATGAAAGCTGGAACCCCGTTGATTACTATGAAAAATCCATCAAAAAGATCCCTCTAAGACTTCCGGGTAGTCCTGATTATATCACCCATGCCGTTCGATTTATCATCGAAAATGATTTTTTAACGGGTATAAATATTCCTGTTGATGGTGGAGAAAACCTATAATGAAAATTTTAATCGAAGAACTCAGTGTCATCATGAAAGTGGGTGTAAAAGAAGAAGAGCGAACCCAGTTCCAAGAAGTCGTTTTTAATATCGAATGCGAGGTTGAGTTTTCTCAAGCATTTGTTTCGGATTCTATCTTTGACACAATCAATTATAAAGAACTCTATCGAGAAATCCTCGCTTTCTGTGAAAATCATAGCCCAAAGCTCCTAGAAAAATTAGCTCATGATTTGGGAGAACATTTACTCCAGAAATTCCATTTGTTAAAAAGCATTAAGATTCAAGTCTTTAAACCTAAAGCCATTGTTAATGCGAAGAGGACTGGAATTGAAATCACCAAAAAAAGAATCAGCTCTTTTGATAATTAAAACTCTCAAAGGTAAGTTCAGCCAATTTTAACCAGTCTTTCGTAAGGGTTTGAAATTTTTTCCATGATTCATATACTTTTTTGTAGCTTGGATTTTCTTTTGCTGTTTCTTCCATAATTTCTTTTGTGATCTTATAGGCTTCGTTTAGGATTTCATCGGAAAATTTTCTTAAAACTACCCCTTTTTCTAAAATTCTTTTTAAAGAAGTAGGGTTTAGATAATCAAACTTTGCTTGCATGTCTTGATTTGCTATAGTAGTTGCTACTTGGATCACTGATTGATAGATTTCTGGAAGCTCTTTCCATGCATCGAGATTGATGAGATAACTCAAATTCGCACTCGGTTCCCACCAACCTGGGTAGTAGTAATACTTTGCTACTTTGTAAAATCCTAACTTCTCATCATCATATGGTCCTAC